>NZ_JCAOGE010000002.1:0-159578 GCF_059579785.1 Acinetobacter sp. S-1 | reverse complement strand
TTGAAAATTATATTGTGGAATAAGCCTTTAGAAATAGGTTTGTGCAACAAAGCCCTTAGTTGAAAAAAATTTTAGATTTCATGCTCACACACCACCTAAAAAAAATATCTGATTGATTTTACAGGCTTTTAATTTAAGGTTTTATTCTACCCACTCGCAATATCAATGTTTAGTATCACGACTCACTAACTCATTAACTAAATATGGAGCAGTACGGCTATCTTGATTTTCTGTTATTTGTTTTGGTGTTCCTGCCACAACAATATTCCCACCAGCATTTCCAGCACCTGGTCCCACATCAATCACCCAATCTGCTTGTGCAACGGCACGCATATCATGCTCAATCATAACCACGGTATTACCCGCATCGACTAATCGCTGCAATTGAACTAACAATCGATCTACATCTGATGGATGCAAACCTGTAGTTGGCTCATCAAGTATATACAGTGTATTTCCACGCTGATTGCGTTGCAGCTCGGTCGCCAATTTAATACGTTGCGCTTCTCCACCAGATAGTTCAGTCGCTGGTTGCCCTAAACGTAAATAACCAAGGCCAATTTCCTTTAATAATTGTAGTGAACGAGCAATCGAGACCTCTCCATCAAAAAAATCACGTGCTTCATTGACGGTCATTCCTAATATTTCAGCAATATTACGTCCATTCCAGCGAATTTTCAGAGTGTCATCATTATATCGAGCACCATGACATGTCGTACAAGGGGCATATACACTTGGCATAAACAATAATTCTACACTGACAAAGCCTTCACCTTCACAAGTTTCACATCGCCCTTTAGCCACATTAAACGAAAAACGTCCAGCATCATAATGAGCTTGGCGAGCTTCAGGAGTCCCAGCAAATAACTTTCTAACATGATCAAATAAACCCGTATAAGTTGCCAGATTAGAACGTGGAGTACGGCCAATTGGTTTTTGATCAACCTGTACCAGACGCTGTATAGCCTCCACATCACCAGCCAGAGAACCCTGTGTAACCTCGGTAACCAACATTCCTTCATTTAAAGGATTATTTTCATTATTGTTTTCAGTTTCAGATTCATTGCCTAAATATGAAAGTACTAACTCGGGTAAAGCTTGAGAAACGAGACTAGATTTACCTGAACCTGAAATACCTGTAACTGCTGTAAGTACACCAAGAGGTATACGAGCATCAATATTATGCAGGTTATGTCGGTAAATATTGTTAAGTTCAAGCCAACCAGAGGGTGTACGTCCATAACTTTGAGTAACTGGGATTTTATTAAATAAATAACTTGCAGTACGTGAAGCTGAAATCTCACTTAAACCCTGAGGTACTCCACTATATAAAATATTACCACCTTGCTCTCCTGCATCTGGTCCAACATCCACTAACCATTGAGCACGACGCATGAGCTCTAAATCATGCTCTACAACAAATACGGAGTTTCCAGCGTCTCTTAATTTATCGAGAGAATCATATAATGACTGACTATCTGAAGGATGTAATCCAGCAGACGGTTCATCCAGTACATAAACTACACCAAATAGCATAGAACTTAATTGTGTTGCTAAACGCAAACGTTGTAACTCTCCCGCTGAAAGAGTCGGTGTGGCTCTATCTAATGTTAGATAACTAAGACCTAACTGGCGTAATTGATTTAAACGCCCCACCACACCATTTGCTAAACGCTGCGCAGCAATTTTCTTTTCATCTGAAAGTGCTGACGTACGTCTTACATCTGGAGATACAGAATGCACTGCTCTACCTGTTGTTGCTCGTTCAGATCTATCAAGTTGGGTTACTTTATTATTAGTCTTTTCTCCAGCATCATGAGCGTCGAAATTGCCTAGAACAATGGGCTCAAGCAGGCAAGTTAACTTATCCAAAGAAAGTTGCATAAACTCACCAATATCTACTCCAGCAAAGGTAATAGATAAGGCTTCTGGTTTAAGGCGTTTACCATGACAGGAAGGGCATATTTTTCCTTCCATAAAACGTGAAACACGTTTTTTCATCAACGTACTTTGGGTATTAGCAAAAGTATGAAGGACATAGCGACGAGCACCAGTGAAAGTGCCCATATAGCTGGGTTCTAGTTTACGTTTAAGTGCAGATTGAGTCTCAGCGGGGCTTAAACCAGCATAGACAGGAACTGTTGGGGTTTCTTCAGTAAATAAAATCCAGTCTCTATCCGATTGCGGTAAATCTTTCCATGGTCGATCAACATCATACCCTAGGGTTACTAGGATATCGCGTAAGTTTTGCCCGTGCCAAGCAGGTGGCCATGATGCGATAGCTCTCTCACGAATACTGAGTGTTGGGTCAGGAACCATTGTCGATTCTGTAACTTCATAAATGTGACCTAAACCATGACAGGTAGGACAAGCACCTTGAGGAGTGTTCGGTGAAAAGTCCTCGGCATATAACATTGGCTGATCGGCAGGATATGCACCAGCACGCGAATAAATCATTCGCACGAGACTTGATAAAGTTGTTACACTTCCAACAGAAGAACGGGTATTACTTGCACCACGTTGTTGTTGCAATGCTACTGCTGGTGGTAGACCATCAATAGCATCAACATCTGGTACTCCGGCCTGATCTATTAAGCGTCTTGCATAAGGTGCAACAGATTCGAAATATCTTCTTTGTGCTTCAGCAAAAATAGTTCCAAAAGCAAGTGATGATTTTCCTGAACCCGATACACCTGAGAAAACAACAAGTGCATTTCTTGGGATAGAAACATCTACATCCTTAAGGTTATGCTCACGTGCACCTCGAACTTCAATACAATTATTAGATAAAGTAATGTTATTGTGTTCACCAAAAGAATGTATTTTCATGTTTCTACGAGCCTGTAAATTATTTTGTGTTAGTCCCATTTTTTATAAATGATCTTTTAATCGATCATCGAACTGAATCGTAAACCAATTCATTGCTAAACGCCAATTTTGAATTGGCATGGTCCATTTTTTAGCAGCATTTGAAGTTGCTAAATAAATGACCTTTTTCACTGAATCATCAGAAGAGAAGATCTTTCTCTTTTTAGTTGAATGGCGGATCACGCTATTCGATGATTCAATTGCATTTGTTGTATAAATCGCATGACGTATTTCAGCAGGATAGCTAAAGATCGTTCGGATATTTTCCCAATTTGCCCGCCAGGATTCTCCAATTTTTGGATACTGGTGATTCCATTGATCGCACAAGATATCTAGGGACTTTAAAGCATTTTCCTCTGTACTTGCCTGATAGATCGCCTTCAATCCTGCTGTTACAGCTTTGTAGTCCTTCCAGCTCACAAATCTCAGGCTATTGCGTACAACATGTACGATACACAGCTGGATATCAGTATGAGGGTAGACAGAGGCTATCGCATCAGGAAAGCCTCTTAGTCCTGAGAAGCGCTGCTTCGCAAGGCAGGCTACAAGAATATCTTGCACTCCTCGATTTTTAAGCTCTGTCATGATTGACAGCCAGAATTTGGAACCTTCTGTTTGAGCAAGCCACCTGCCAAGAAGTTCTTTTTGGCCATCCAGGTTAATGCCTAATGCTAAATAAACTGATTTATTGATTACTGTTGAATGCTGACGAACCTTAACAACAATGCAATCTAAATAGACAACAGGATAAAGACTATCGAGTGTTCTATTTTGCCATTCTGTCACTTGTTCAATGACAGCATCCGTCACCTTACTAATAAGGGAGGCAGATACATCGGCATCGTACATTTCTTTAAAAAAGCAACAATTTCTCTATTTGTCATTCCTTTCGCATATAGCGAAAGAATTTGATCATCCATGCTAGTAATGCATGTTTGATGCTTCTTGATAATCTGTGGTTCAAAAGAGCCGTCACGATCACGAGGGATATCTAAAGCAAGCTGCCCATCTTGTGTTAGAACTGTTTTGGAGCTAAAACCATTACGTGCATTAGATCCTTTCTTAGGTTGATGCTTTTCATAGCCGCAATAGGAGTGGGAATTTTACTCATTCCTTTTACAGTTATATCAATCATATGTTTGAAAAAAACGAAAAAAACTGCCTTAAATGATGGACTGCTATGGGCTAGTTTATTCCTTATATTTCATCTTGCTTTTATTATTGCTCCAGCTGGTATTCTGCTAGCAGCTTACTTTGATAAAGGGATGAATTTCGTTCTTATTGTAATTGGTTCACTTTTTTTAGTTATAAACTCATATTATTTATATGAAAAATTCATCAAGAAGACATTTATAGTTACAATAAATAGTGAACTTTATTCTCAACTTCAGAAAATATCTCAAGATGAGAATAAAAGCATTAAAGATATTATAAATAATAAAATCAAAGATATTAGTTGATATTTTTTATTTCTCTACTCTTATAAGGTAAGGTGTCAAACTAGAACCACACGCCCTAGATGTAATTTTAACTATTCTTCCTTTTTGCACTAAAGTCGATAATAACCATTTATGTGCTTGTGGAATTTCGCTCAAATCAACAGAATAGAATTCCTCACCCCATTTAGGATCATTCACAGTAAATCCTGAAATTTCTTTTTCCCAAGAATATTTTACATTCGTTACTTTTAATTTATTAGTAAGTATTGGAGTACACATAGACCAATCCGTAACAGAATTATCTTTATAAAACTCAATTGATCTTAATTTTAACTGATCTTTTGACGTAAATAAGTGGACACCTCCATAGTCATAAAATGAAATATCAGATGCTTTAGCAAAGCTAAATTGTGAGCAAAAAATCACTGCGAAAATTAAATAATATGTAAGCGTCCGCTGAACCCCATGCCTATTTTTTAATTTGAGTTGGATTTCCAGCGATGTGGCAGTAATTCTTCTATTTGGGTCGCTTTATGCGTCGGCAGCCTTTTCAGCACATCACTTAAATAGGCATACGGATCCAGCCCATTCAGCTTTGCTGACTGGATTAAAGTCATGATATTGGCTGCTCGTTGGCCACTGCGCAGCGAACCTGCAAATAGCCAGTTCTTTCGTCCCAAGGCCCAGGGGCGCATTGAGTTCTCTGCCCAGTTATTGTCAATGGGTAGATTGCCATCATCCAGATAGCGGCTTAAGGCTGGCCAACGCTTCAGACTGTAATTGATGGCCTTGGCGGTTGGAGAACTCGATGGCACCGTCAGATAATGTTGGTTGAGCCATTCATACAGTTGTTGCATCACCGGTTGGCTGTGCTGTTGTCGGTATTCGCGGCGGTGTTCTGCTGTACTATCGGTCTTTTTCCTGAGTTCGGCTTCTATCGCATACAGTTTCTGAATCATCAGTAATGCCTGTTCAGCGATCTGACTTTTCCCAGTCACATGTAGCTCATGGAATTTACGACGTGCATGCGCCATGCAGCCCACCTCAATGACATCGCCTGATTTAAAGCGTGCTTTATAACCACTGTAATCATCACAGACCAGATGGCCCTGCCAGCCATTCAGGAACTCTTCTGCATGCTGACCTGAACGGCTATCCTGAAAGTCATAGATCACCGCTTGAACTGGATTGTACTGTGTAGTGGCATAGGCCCAGACATAACCTTTCTTCGGTTTTTTCTCATCATCACCCATCCGCATGATGGTGACCGGCGTTTCATCGGCATGGATCACCCGCTGTTGCAGCACCACCTGTTTTAAGGCATTGGCCAGAGGTTCCAGTTCCACACCGCAGCGACCAATCCAGTCAGATAAAGTAGATCTGGACAGATCAATGCCCGCCCGCTGATAGATCAGGCGCTGACGGTACAGCGGCAAATGATCGGCATACTTCGATACCAGCACATGGCTGAGCAGTTCAGGTGAAGCAATGCCTTTATCAATCACATAGGCGGGCATCGCTTGCTGAGTCAGGGTGTCACACTGATCACAGACCCATTTGCCACGCACATGCTGTTCCTTATAGAACTGTGCCGGTCTGAAATGCAGTTTTTCACTGATATCTTCGCCGATACGACGTAACTGGCAGCCACAACTGCATTGGGTTGATGCAGGTTCATGCTCAATACGGATGGTGTGTAAATGATCCGGCAGCAGTCGACGTTTAGGTTTGTTGACTGTGGCTTTCTCTGTCGCTGCATCGGTTTTATCTGCATTCAGCCGCTCCAGTTCCAAATCAACTGCTGCGATATCCTCTTCAACCGCTTCGTCCCACAGATGGATTTGTTTTGCGGTGAGATGTTCGTTTTTACTGCCAAATTTGTGCTGTTTAAATAGTGCGAGCTCATGCTCGTATTTTTGCGTGAGAATGGAAAGATGTTGAACTTTGGCATCCAATTGCTGGTTTGATTTTTCTAATTCTTGATTTGATTGTGCCAGAGACTGATGCTGCATTGCCAACTGTCTGGTAAATTCCAGCAGTTGTTCATGGGTCAGTTGGCTTAAGTCTGGCAGCGTATTCATGACCGCAGTATGCCTGAGGTCATGACGCAGAGGAAATAGAACGTTTGGAGAATAGCAGAATGGACCAGTTTAGAGCATCGTCACCACCTGCTGTCGTCCAATGCGCTGCCAAGGTAAACCCTGGATCAGTGCCTGTAACTGTTCCGGACTGATCGCCATGCTTTCACCCTGGTGAACCTGCGCCCAGTGGAATTTTCCCTGTTCCAGCCGCCGGGCACACAGCCAGATGCCCAGTCCATCATGTACCAGCACTTTCATGCGATGGCCACGTTTATTACAGAACAGGTAAGCACAATGCGGTTTAATGTAGCCAAAGGCTCTCACCACCTGAGCCATGATAGTATCCATCCCTGCTCGCATATCCAGAGGTTGGGTAGAAAGCCAGATTTCATCAATGCGGATCATGTTGCAAGTGCCTTGAGTAATTCTGCTAAAGCAGATATTTCTGATACTTGCCATTTCAAGCCAATTTCTGCTTTTGAGTGGGGTAAAGTAATTTGAACCGTTAACATGTCAGTAGGAGTAGGATCTAATGGTGCAGAGCAAGATAAGGCAATAAATGCAGGTTTATTCGGTAGTGGTGAGCGATCATTCCCTGGCTTACCATCAATTAAGCGAATCCATTTGGATACAAGATTTGTATTCAATCCATGTTGCAAAGCGACCGAAGCAATTGAAACGTCCGGTGCTTTACAAGCCTGAACGATCTGCTGTTTAAATTCAGCACTGTATGTTCTTCGTTTTTTCGCAAGAGATGCGATGGATGTCTGGTGATTTGTAGTCATAAATTTTAGTCCCCACTTGTTTTTAAGTGGGGACTAAATTAAGGCTTATAGGATGAATTCATAAGGTGTGTTCAGCGGACGCTTACAATAATATTTCATAAAATTCATTATCTTAAATATTTTATTATCATTCTAATCTAAAGCTTATAAAAATAAACCTAGTTTCATCCTACTTAACATAAAATCTCTTATGCGAAATCCAGATTCAAGACACAAAAAAGCCCAACATCCTGTTAGGCTTTTTTATATTGGGGTGCTGCTTGTTTTACTGATCTCTTGCTGCCCCTTTCTTGCACTATTCTCTTATTTTTGTTTTCTAGAAACATCTAATATCTTATGTGTTTATCATAGGGCTAATGCCTTGGATTACCAATCCGCAAAAACCTTAAATCCATGTAAGTTTTAACTTACAACGTTGGTCTATTTTATCCCAAGAGTTGTCCGCAGAAATTGGGGATAATTTCAGAAACGGAAGCCTTAAGAAATCGGGAAAAGTTGCGATTTTGATTATTTTTTAACCAAATTTATTGGCAAGAAGTATCAAAATTGCTTAAAAAGAAACCTATTTGTTTCCAAGTCGGTTTTTTATTGTTTTCCAGGGGTATGAAAAATTTTTAACTATATGAAAAACAAGGATATTTTAAAAAGCATTTCGTATAAGCTCTATTATGTTAATTTTAGATAAACTAAATAAATTAGCTGAAGAAATGTCTTCAACTGTTTATATAAATTAACTTATCTTCCCCAATCATATACTCCTCCCCCAGAAGTGATCCATATTCCATCACCAAGATATGCCGCACCTCCATTCCCATCAGAGCAAGCCTCATATAAATCTGAGATACCGTACTCTCCTAAATTTTTTCTTAAACGAGCATCTTTTTTGAGAGCATCCGTTCTCTTATCTGTTTCACCTTGCGGAATAAAATAACGCTCTAGATTAAGTTCATTATTAATAAAGCTGTCAGAAAAGCGAAGAACTCCTTCATAAAGATTAAAAGTTGTATGAGCAAGTGTATGCCTGACTACTTTACCTTGAGTAAGAGATTGTCTATATAAGCTACCAGATTTTATTGGAAGCTTTTCTTCTGAAATAGGAAGAATCTGAAGATCAATTCCATTTTTTCTAATAAAAATATATGCAATCTGTGATCCATTAGTTTTTGTTAAGATTTTTCTATAAGTTGCACTATGAGGTCTCAGTAATATCCATCCTGAATCTATTAATTTTTTTGTGAAAACTTCAGGAGTCGCAACTCCAAATATAATAGCTGAGTTAGACGGAGGGCATAAATTACCATGATCATCAATAGAACATTCTGATTTTTTACAAAGGATGAAGCCTTTACAATCCCAATTTAAATATTCTAATTTTAAAACTGTAGCAAATCTTAATTGTCCATCTGTTCGACGAACTAGCACAATGTCATTCACCTTAAGATCTGTACGAAAACACTGCACAGGATATTTTTTATCGGTAAAATCAGTATAACTAACAAAGGCAATGATATAGCTCATGTCTTAATTATTCCAACAAGCTTATGTTATTTAACATATTAAAACTTGGTAGATCATCATAAGTTAAAGAGTCTAACTCCTTAAATGGAGAGCTTATGTTAAGTATCTTACCAATTAGTAGTTGATGATCAGAATTTAACTGGACATTACTAAGATTTAACCGGCAAAGATCATAGAAAACCTGTGTCATCAAATAGTTAAGACCTAAAATGTTTAGTGGAATTTTAGCTTTATAATTTAGATTCTGGTTAAATCTATTAATTTCTGAGATCATTCCATTATCATCTATATAAACTTCAAGTTGAGAATTCTCTGTACAAAAAGAATAAATAAACAACTTGTCTTCATTAAAAATATTTCCTGTTTCACGAAACCCCATTTTTTCAACAAGAAATTTTTGTTTATCCTTACATAAAACAAATAAACGAGTCATTACTACTGCGTTAATAAATTTGTCAGCACTAGGAGTTGGCCAGCTTCTAAAGTTACCAATAACTGGAGATGAATCCTTTCTTAGTATTTTTCTGACAGGAATTTCGTACTCTGAAAAGTTAAAACCATTAATAGGTTGCCCATTTTCATTACTAATATGCTGTACACCATAACTAAAAGATGGATAAGGTTGATTGCTAACAGCATAAGTTGATGGATCTACGAATTTAGTTTGCATTAATTTCTCTGTAAATTATGGTGTAAATAAATTTTAAAGAAGACTAACAGATCCTGAATATCTTTATAAAAGAAAAATAGAAACTTCCACTAATTTTCTCCATTTAACATAATGGCTGTTATATGAAATTCAGTGCCTCAGGCCTAAAGAACCAAGTTTATGTCTTGCAAAAACGTATCCTATAGGATACATTTTGCTTATGTACTCAATATATACCACAGAAGCCTTTGATGATTGGTTTACCAAGTTAAAAGATCAACAGGCAAAAAGACGCATACAAGTCCGAATTGATCGGGTTGAAGATGGGAACTTTGGAGATACTGAACCAGTCGGTGAAGGTGTTTCTGAGTTACGTTTCTTCTTTGGACCTGGCTATAGGATTTATTACTGCAAGCAAGGGCAAAGGGTCGTTATTCTCTTAGCAGGCGGAGATAAGTCTACGCAAAGTAAAGATATAAAACTTGCCCTACAATTAGCACAAGATTTAGAGGAGGAGCTGTAAATGGCTATCAAACTTCGTAAATGGGATAGTGCTGAGCATCTTAAAACAGAAGAAGATATGCAAGCTTACCTACAAGCCTGTATCGATGAATCTAATGGTGATGCTGCATTCATTGCTAAAGCTTTAGGTAACATTGCTAAAGCTAAAGGAATGGCTCAATTATCACGAGATACAGGTCTAGGCCGAGAAAGTCTTTACAAAGCACTTTCTGGTGATGTTAACCCTAGTTTTGATACTGTGATTAAAGTTGTAAAAGCACTGAATTTACGCTTAGCAATTTAAAAAAAGTTATTTAAAAATGGAGCTTTAAGCTCCATTTTTAAATTTCATATAAGGTGTATTATGTTAATTTTAGAAAATATTAATAATTAGAAAAGAAAAATGCAGATCTCAAGATCTGCGTTTTTTTCAAGAAAGTATTTAAAGCCTTCTAGAGAATTTTTCTCTATCAGAGAGGCTTTGTTGCACAAACCTATCTCTAAAGGCTTATTCCACAATATAATTTTCAAATGAATAAGTCGACACCTAAAATTTATCGCACAACCAATTGGTCTTCATATAACCGAGCTCTCATTAATCGTGGAAATATTGCCATTTGGTTTGATCCTGCTACGCAATGGTATGCCCCATCAAAAGGCAAACAAGGACGAAATCAAACTTACTCCGACGCAGCTATCCAATGCTGCCTAATGATTAAATCTCTCTTCCGATTGTCTTTACGCATGGTCACTGGCTTTGTTCAAAGTCTCATCCATCTTTGTGGGTTAAATTGGATAGCGCCAGACTACACTACAATTTGTAGACGACAACAGCATATTGATATTGTGATTAGCTATCAAAAAAGTTGTGATGGACTGTATCTAATCGTTGACTCTACAGGTCTGAAATTCTTAGGTGAGGGTGAATGGAAGCGTAAAAAACATCAGTCTGAATATCGTCGCCAATGGCGTAAATTACATATGGGTATAGATGCTAAAACCTTACAAATACGCGCTGTTCAGCTCACAACCAACAATGTGAGTGATTCACAGGTACTTGGTGATTTACTCGATCAGATTCCACAAGATGAGAGAGTTGACTCCGTCTATACCGATGGAGTTTATGATACCAAACAGTGCCGACAGGTCATTGCGGATCGGCAAGCACATGCAGTGATTCCACCAAGAAAAAATGCGAAGCCATGGAAAGATAAAAAGATGAGCTCGCTAGAACGCAATGAGTTGCTTCGAACAGTTAAACGTTTAGGAAGAACTATTTGGAAGAAATGGTCAGGCTATCATCGGCGAAGTTTGGTTGAAACCAAGATGCATTGCATCAAATTATTGGGGGATAAACTCAGTGCGAGAAATTTTTCAAAGCCAAGTCAATGAGATTCATGCACGTATGGCAGTATTAAATAAATTTACGGACTTAGGCAGACCACATACCCGAGTTGTCACTTAAATTTGAGTAGATATGAGAAGTCTTAACTTTTAAATCTTTGTGCAACAAAGCCTATCAGAGATATTAACCTTTGATAGTTTTAATGATTTTGTGATTCACTGTATTGATCAGCACATAATCATTATTTACTTTCACCCATTGCTGGTTCTTAGCTGGTTTAGTCAGGTTGCTATACTTTTTATGGTCTACTGAGTGACCTTTGCGGTATTGAGAAGGAATAACTTGTCCAGCCTTCCAATCACGTGAAGGTTTTACAGTATGCTTCTGAGTTTGAGCTTTTTGAACTAAAGGCTGTTTCTTATGTTGGTCAACTTGTTTTTTATGCTGATTAACGTGTTTAGGCTGATTATGATTTTCTTGTGGAGCAGCAAAAGCAGAAGCTCCCATAACAGAAGCTGATACTGATAAAACAATTGCTTTAATTAATGTATTCATACCACACCTAATCATTTTGTCTTTTAATTGATAATTTCATTAAACATGAGAAACCAAGTTTAAATAATTATTTAATGTAATTCTTTTGTTAAAATTAAGAAGGAAATAAGGATTAATTTAGAATATAAAACAAACACTTAGAATGCAAAATAACCATTTATTTGGTCTTTAAATAGGCTGTGATTTCACTCAAATATAATAAAAACATATAGTTGAATCATCATGTTTTAATGAGGAAAATAATTTACTTAAATCTCACATTATTATCCATCTAATCTCCATAAAGCAGTCCTAATATCCTCTTATCAAATAAGTTCTCAGGTTTAGAGTTTAGAAATGAAAAAGATTATCTCTGGTTTACTCGTTGGTTTAATGGCAACCTCATTCACAATGACTACGATGGCTGCTCCAGTACAGGATCATAAACAGCCACCAGCTCAGCACCATATTGATAAAAAACCACAGCCACCAAAACATGATATGAAAAGAGATCCCGATCATAAAGCCCCTTCAAAACATGACATGAAGAAGCATCATCCAGAGCATAAATTGCCACCTAAACACTAATTACGAATAAAGGAAAAGGCCAATAAGTGTAAAAACTTATTGGTCTTTTTTTATGCCTTCCTACTGATAAGACAGAATAAATTCACTACTTCTTTCATTTAACATAATGGCTGTTGTACAAATTTCCAAAAAAAGCGAGGATTTTCTCCTCGCTCTTTTACTCAACAAATTAGAAGTTATATTTTAATTGAGCATTTACACCATTAAAGCCATCAAACGCATTAACGTGTGTGTAAGCTACTTCTGCAGCCAAGTTTGGAGTGAAGTTATAGCCAGCCCCAGCCTGAATGATTAAACCGGAATCATCTTCGCTAGCTGAAACTGTATAACCTTGATAAGTAGCATCTACATCGAGGTCAACACGTGCATAACCTGCCATACCTTTAGCATAGAAGTTATTTGCTAAAGGATATTTAGCTGTTAAGCCAATACCATAGTATTGAACATCGGCATCAGTTCTTACACCAAGTTCTTCTAAATCGCCATCGAACTCGATGTCATTCACAGATTTATTCCAGAATACTTCAGCACCAACATATTCATTAAATTGCAAACCACCATTCAGACCTAGAAAATGTACATCAACATTATCGTTATTTAAAAATGTATAGCCAGCGCCTACATATGGCTGAATTGTTGTACTACCAGCATTTGCTGTAGTTGCTGCAACAGTCCCAAGAAGTGATACCAAAAGCAGTTTTTTCATTGTATATCTCATGAATAAATATTGAAATTATATAAAAACCCATAAATCATTGATTTAAAGGATTTGCATATATTGGAAATATAAATAAAGTTTTGCAATAAAGTTATACTAATTAGTGAGATAGTTTTTGATTTATTGGTTAATAAATAATCTTTTTTTATTTCTTCTAGAAATTTTCTATTTAACATAGTGGGCGTTATACGAAATGAACAAATTGAAACATATAAAAATCAAAAACTTATGCTATAAATAATTTGCTCGACGATGTCGAAAAGCCGACTTGGGAACAAGTCGGCTTTTTTATGAGCAGTTTTTATATATTTTGCCAATAAAATTGGTTAAAAACGATCAAATCGTAATTTCCTTCCGATTCCTTAAGGCTTCCATTTCTGAATTTATCCCCATTTCTTGCGGATAAGCTTTGGGATAATTTTGATGATTTTTTGTACGCTTTGGCTTACAGCATTTTACGAAATTGTTTGTATCCAAGCACCAGTGAAGTCCCTATGATTAATCTATATGAACAGGATGTTCAATGACTTAAAACAAGAATAATCAGTCAGACACCATGACCATTAGGTAGTCAGCCCTACCTATGCGCTCCACACCGAAAAATCCCGACATGACGTCGGGATTTTTTATTGTCATTTGAATAATAATTCAATTAAGCATAAAATATAGATTGTAATCTATATTATTGTTGTAATATGTGGACAGTCATTACAACGGATCTGTTTAACGAATGGCTTGCACAGCAAGATCAATCTACACAAGAGAAAGTACTCGCAGCGTTGGTCGTTCTACAGCAACAGGGACCAAGTTTAGGTCGTCCTTTAGTAGATACCGTCTATGACTCCAAATTTACCAATATGAAAGAGCTACGTGTTCAGCATCGAGGTAAACCACTGAGAGCCTTTTTCGCGTTTGATCCTTTACGACAAGCTATTGTGCTGTGTATCGGTGATAAAGGCGGTAAAAAGCGTTTTTATAAAGAGATGTTAGATATTGCCGATCAGCAATACGAAATTCATCTTTCAACTTTAGGAGATCAATCTAATGGCTAAGACCCTACAAGAATTATTGGCTAATCGCTCTCCAGAGAGTCAAGCTCGTATTCAACAAATGGCGGATGAATTATTGTTGGAAACTCAGCTTCACCTTATTCGTGAAGAGTTAGAGATTTCTCAAAAAGAACTGGCTGCAACCCTTGGAATCAAACAGCCTTCATTGTCAGCAATCGAAAATCGTGGTCATGATCTTAAAATTTCAACGATGAAAAAGTATGTCGAAGCAATGGGCGGAAAACTTCGTATTGATGTAGAGCTTCCAACAGGAAAACACATAGGATTCAATGTCTAATAATAAACCTTTGAAAAATAGTAGTAAATTACTTGTTAACTTGGACAAGTTTATATTTTTAGTCAATGCTGCTGATAGCCTAGAGGAAATTGAAATTATTAGAGATTTATGCTGTGACTATTTTTCACATTGTAAGAAGTCAAGCTATTACACTGATATTTTCGACAATGCTTATTGGATAAAATATTACGAAATAACTTAATCTTTCCAGATTCGCATAAGAGATTTTATGCTAAATAGATATGAGAAAGGCCATAAATTGTGACTTTCTCATATACGAAGAGAGAGCTGAGAACTTTCGTTTTATTGATTTATTCCAAATGAAGCTAATATTGATGTGTGGTGATTTTAATTTTTAGTTGCTTATATTTTCTTTTCGTAGCGCTCAGAGCTGAATTAGACACTTCTGTATAAAATATAGGATCATTCATCAAATCAGAAAATAATTTATATCCAATCAATAATTTACTGTATTTATTCCCATCTTTGAGATTCGTTTCAATTAATTGATCTAAATCTTTTACAGAAAAACTATACATATTAGCCTCGATAGAGTGTTTCTGAACGGGCACCATACAGGGTTGGCGATAGGAACTAAAGTTAAATTAGGTATTGATATATGGAATATTATTGTAAAAATAATAGATTAAACTTATATCGAGGCTAAACTTTACTCCTTTAATAGTAAAAATCTTATTCAGGATCCAAGATATATCCTTCTAAAAGACTTTAGTCCTTCTCTTTTTCAAGTCAAATTTACCCGTAATTCTGGCTAGAATACTCTCTCAAAATTGCATATACCCTATATTTATCTTGATATAAGGTCTTTTCTATAATTTTTTGGATATCTTCACTAGTCCATTTTTGCTGCTTAGCTTTAAAAATGAACTGTGATTGCAGAACAAATGAGTGTTCACCTTTTCTTAAATAAAGATTCTTGACTTTTTTTTGCATAAGAAAGTAAGCGTCCGCTGAACCCCATGCCTATTTTTTAATTTGAGTTGGATTTCCAGCGATGTGGCAGTAATTCTTCTATTTGGGTCGCTTTATGCGTCGGCAGCCTTTTCAGCACATCACTTAAATAGGCATACGGATCCAGCCCATTCAGCTTTGCTGACTGGATTAAAGTCATGATATTGGCTGCTCGTTGGCCACTGCGCAGCGAACCTGCAAATAGCCAGTTCTTTCGTCCCAAGGCCCAGGGGCGCATTGAGTTCTCTGCCCAGTTATTGTCAATGGGTAGATTGCCATCATCCAGATAGCGGCTTAAGGCTGGCCAACGCTTCAGACTGTAATTGATGGCCTTGGCGGTTGGAGAACTCGATGGCACCGTCAGATAATGTTGGTTGAGCCATTCATACAGTTGTTGCATCACCGGTTGGCTGTGCTGTTGTCGGTATTCGCGGCGGTGTTCTGCTGTACTATCGGTCTTTTTCCTGAGTTCGGCTTCTATCGCATACAGTTTCTGAATCATCAGTAATGCCTGTTCAGCGATCTGACTTTTCCCAGTCACATGTAGCTCATGGAATTTACGACGTGCATGCGCCATGCAGCCCACCTCAATGACATCGCCTGATTTAAAGCGTGCTTTATAACCACTGTAATCATCACAGACCAGATGGCCCTGCCAGCCATTCAGGAACTCTTCTGCATGCTGACCTGAACGGCTATCCTGAAAGTCATAGATCACCGCTTGAACTGGATTGTACTGTGTAGTGGCATAGGCCCAGACATAACCTTTCTTCGGTTTTTTCTCATCATCACCCATCCGCATGATGGTGACCGGCGTTTCATCGGCATGGATCACCCGCTGTTGCAGCACCACCTGTTTTAAGGCATTGGCCAGAGGTTCCAGTTCCACACCGCAGCGACCAATCCAGTCAGATAAAGTAGATCTGGACAGATCAATGCCCGCCCGCTGATAGATCAGGCGCTGACGGTACAGCGGCAAATGATCGGCATACTTCGATACCAGCACATGGCTGAGCAGTTCAGGTGAAGCAATGCCTTTATCAATCACATAGGCGGGCATCGCTTGCTGAGTCAGGGTGTCACACTGATCACAGACCCATTTGCCACGCACATGCTGTTCCTTATAGAACTGTGCCGGTCTGAAATGCAGTTTTTCACTGATATCTTCGCCGATACGACGTAACTGGCAGCCACAACTGCATTGGGTTGATGCAGGTTCATGCTCAATACGGATGGTGTGTAAATGATCCGGCAGCAGTCGACGTTTAGGTTTGTTGACTGTGGCTTTCTCTGTCGCTGCATCGGTTTTATCTGCATTCAGCCGCTCCAGTTCCAAATCAACTGCTGCGATATCCTCTTCAACCGCTTCGTCCCACAGATGGATTTGTTTTGCGGTGAGATGTTCGTTTTTACTGCCAAATTTGTGCTGTTTAAATAGTGCGAGCTCATGCTCGTATTTTTGCGTGAGAATGGAAAGATGTTGAACTTTGGCATCCAATTGCTGGTTTGATTTTTCTAATTCTTGATTTGATTGTGCCAGAGACTGATGCTGCATTGCCAACTGTCTGGTAAATTCCAGCAGTTGTTCATGGGTCAGTTGGCTTAAGTCTGGCAGCGTATTCATGACCGCAGTATGCCTGAGGTCATGACGCAGAGGAAATAGAACGTTTGGAGAATAGCAGAATGGACCAGTTTAGAGCATCGTCACCACCTGCTGTCGTCCAATGCGCTGCCAAGGTAAACCCTGGATCAGTGCCTGTAACTGTTCCGGACTGATCGCCATGCTTTCACCCTGGTGAACCTGCGCCCAGTGGAATTTTCCCTGTTCCAGCCGCCGGGCACACAGCCAGATGCCCAGTCCATCATGTACCAGCACTTTCATGCGATGGCCACGTTTATTACAGAACAGGTAAGCACAATGCGGTTTAATGTAGCCAAAGGCTCTCACCACCTGAGCCATGATAGTATCCATCCCTGCTCGCATATCCAGAGGTTGGGTAGAAAGCCAGATTTCATCAATGCGGATCATGTTGCAAGTGCCTTGAGTAATTCTGCTAAAGCAGATATTTCTGATACTTGCCATTTCAAGCCAATTTCTGCTTTTGAGTGGGGTAAAGTAATTTGAACCGTTAACATGTCAGTAGGAGTAGGATCTAATGGTGCAGAGCAAGATAAGGCAATAAATGCAGGTTTATTCGGTAGTGGTGAGCGATCATTCCCTGGCTTACCATCAATTAAGCGAATCCATTTGGATACAAGATTTGTATTCAATCCATGTTGCAAAGCGACCGAAGCAATTGAAACGTCCGGTGCTTTACAAGCCTGAACGATCTGCTGTTTAAATTCAGCACTGTATGTTCTTCGTTTTTTCGCAAGAGATGCGATGGATGTCTGGTGATTTGTAGTCATAAATTTTAGTCCCCACTTGTTTTTAAGTGGGGACTAAATTAAGGCTTATAGGATGAATTCATAAGGTGTGTTCAGCGGACGCTTACATAAGAAACAATTCAATAACCTATACTCTTAAACTTTATACTAGTTGAGAAAAATTTACTTTTAATTGGCTTTGTTGCATAAAGGTTTGAAAGATAGAAGCGATCCTAATTGAGCCAAATTCAAGTGACAACTTGGGTGTGAGGGCGCCCCAA
Organism: Acinetobacter sp. S-1; assembly: GCF_059579785.1. Classification (NCBI taxonomy): domain Bacteria; kingdom Pseudomonadati; phylum Pseudomonadota; class Gammaproteobacteria; order Moraxellales; family Moraxellaceae; genus Acinetobacter; species Acinetobacter sp. S-1. The sequence goes on along the minus strand of NZ_JCAOGE010000002.1, from coordinate 141,585 downwards.
TTCTGTGAATTTGTTCAAAACGGCTACGCGTGCATGAATCTCATTGACTTGGCTTTGAAAATTTCTCGCACTGAGTTTATCCCCCAATAATTTGATGCAATGCATCTTGGTTTCAACCAAACTTCGCCGATGATAGCCTGACCATTTCTTCCAAATAGTTCTTCCTAAACGTTTAACTGTTCGAAGCAACTCATTGCGTTCTAGCGAGCTCATCTTTTTATCTTTCCATGGCTTCGCATTTTTTCTTGGTGGAATCACTGCATGTGCTTGCCGATCCGCAATGACCTGTCGGCACTGTTTGGTATCATAAGCTCCATCGGTATAGACGGAGTCAACTCTCTCATCTTGTGGAATCTGATCGAGTAAATCACCAAGTACCTGTGAATCACTCACATTGTTGGTTGTGAGCTGAACAGCGCGTATTTGTAAGGTTTTAGCATCTATACCCATATGTAATTTACGCCATTGGCGACGATATTCAGGCTGATGTTTTTTACGCTTCCATTCACCCTCATTTGTGGACGCAATAAAGCAATTTGACCTTCTGCCTCAACTTGATCGTCACCTAGAGTAAAAACTCCTTTAACGGTATTTTCTTGATTGAAATTACGATCAATAAAATCTTTATTATAGACTAGAGTTTTTATTGGTTCTTCACCAAGCCATTGAAGTAAACAATGTGTGTAGCCTAATGGTTGATCTATAATTCTACAATTGTAGTTTTTCCAGACCCATTTGCCCCAAATATAAAATTTATCTGCTTTAAACCATCTAATTGTGTTGGTACACTATAAGTAGCAACATTATTTATATAGACTCCAGTAAGCATAGCTTTCCCTATTTTTAATTTGCACGATTTAAAATTTATTTTTTTAGATTATATAGTTACATACAAATATCATCTACTAATTTTAGAAATATATAATAGCCCCATAATAAATAACGGTCGTTTTCTTACATTCGGAACAATATTCTAAAGTGATTTAATTTTTGCCATCCAGTATAAGGTCTTAGATATGAGTCGATTAACTTTTATAAACGGTGCGATTGTTTCTGCGTCTGATGTTCGCAAATCTTGGAGCAAAATTGTTCAATGTGTCAAAGAAAGTCATAAACCTGTTTTTGTTTATACGAAGAATACGCCCGAAGCTGTTGTTCTGAGTTTTGAAGAATTTCAAAACATGCAGGAAATTGTTGAAGCCGTCCGGCGTGAACAGCTAGGACAACAAATGGTTTATGATCTTTTGGATATTAATCAGCTCACTGGTCAACCGATCAAACACATGCTTTTGAACCACAAAGGTGTATTTGAAGAAGTAAATGGACAAGAAAAATAGCTTTTGAGGATATTAGCGGATTCGAGATTAGAGACAAGCTGATTTAAAAGTCATCTTATATTTATATTCGTTGCACAATGAGCTTTGATTTTCGTGAAATAATAGGAAGTGAAAACATTTTCGTAAGTTAACTAGCCCTGATGACATAGAGTTGACTAAGTTTATTGAAAATTACAAAGAACGCTTGGATGTCTATAGAACTATATTAAATAATGCACTGGGTAAAGTAATAGACTCACCCCCGGCGCAAACTTAGGAGAATCTCACACATTACCAATGAGTAAAGGACTATTTGAGTTGCGCTTAAAATCTCAAGAAGGTATTGCTCGTGTTATGTATTGCACACTAGTCGGTAAACGCATTGTAATGCTCCATAGTTTTGTTAAGAAAACCCAAAAAACACCTAAGCAAGATCTAAACCTAGCACTTGACCGCATGAAAGAGGTGAAAAATGCGAACACATGAAGAAATGAAAGCACTTGCATTATCTCGTTCAGCAGTGCGTACCGAATACGAACGAATTGAACGTGAAGAAATGCCCTTGCTCGATATGGTACTTACTGCACTTCGAGAGGCAGGTCTATCCCAAGCGCAAATCGCGGAACGCATGGGAACAAATGTACCTGCCGTTTCACGGCTAGAAAAAGCATTGATCACAGGCAAACCATCACCATCTATTGCCACATTGCAAAAATATGCTGCGGCAATTGGTAAACATGTTGAAGTGCGTTTTGTCTAAATAAAAAAGCACCCTAGGGTGCTTTTTACCAATTCACTAATCAATCAACTTTACACATTTAGCAACAACATCCTGTGCCTATAGACCCTTATCTTTGAAATTACTGTTATACGCACGATCAATATCTCTTAAGCCTTCTTGAATTTCTGCCTTTGATGCATTTTTGTCTGTTAGTATTTCATTCCTTAAGCTTTCCTTGGAAACCCCTTTAAGCCTTGCATCCATTATAAGAGACTGATTATATGCATCCTTTACACACTCATTGCGCTATTTTAAAGATAATTTATTTGGAGTGCAGTGTGCTTCCCAAATTATTGCAAATTGAATAACCACCGTAGCTATTCTTAGAATTTACCTCTCCGCAATATCCTTTTATATTTTGGAATTGGGCTGAATCAGAATCTTTTAAGGTGCTTAAGATAGCTTCTTTTGACTCTTTTTCCACCTTTGAGCAACCATTAATCCCTACCAAACCAAGAACTAAGCTTAAAAAAATAATCTTTTTCATATAATATCAACACCTTAAAATTAGCTAATAATCCTGTTATGGCCAAATTCATCTTCACTATTATCAAATTGCTCCACGAGCACCAAAAGCTTTAAATCTTTTCGCCCACCAATGCTGTTTTCCTTCCAGTTAATGATTGAAAGCGCCTCATAAAGCGCAAAGTAAGGAACCCCATTGGAATCAACATCCACTAGCAAACCACAACGACCAAATACTAGAAGTTCAAGACAAATTCTAATGAAGAGCTGTTTAAGGCCAAATCCATCATTGGTTGCATTCTCTATTAAACCCTTTAACAGAGAACTCTCAATTACGATGTTAGGTTCCAGCTTTGAAAATAAACCAATCATCGTGCGTAATGAATCCTGAACCCATAATGGATACTGAGCGCGACTTAGATAGGCTTTATAAATCTCTCCAGTCGTATCTCCTTGCTTTTCAGCCTCAATCATTCCGGCCGATTTAGCTAGGTATTTAGTTTGTGCATGTTTAATTTGCTCTTCACCTGCTACGGCGTCACGCATAACCAACCAGCTTTTTTGTGCAGCAATATACTGCGGATGTTTATCAGTAACTGCCATAAAAACACCAATAAAAAATCACCTGTAAAGGTGCATTGTTTAAGACATCCCGCGAATTCTTCGAACTCCAACAGATTTCTTGTCGATCGGGAATAAATAAGCGATTGGATATGTACCTGCATCATTCATATGGTCAAAACCGGCACTCTTATCCGGCTGTCCATAATCATCATAGATTCGTCGCTCTAGGCATTTAGCAAAGTGAGGACATTTATCTACATTTACGAATAATCTGCGCTCAGATAATGTATTGCAGAGCATACCGTTCATTGAGTTAATACGATCTTTTACTGCTGGATTTCGACTATTCACATGAACTTTAAAACCTGCCTTTCTTAATAAAGCCAGATCTGTCTCACTAGCATTACTCGACTTTCGATTCTCACCTGAAGCATCGGGATAAACTGCAACCTCGTGATTAGGATATCGCTCTTGGATAGCCTCAATCATTGCTGGAGTATCGAATAGATTAAAGAACTCATCTACCGCATGCATATGCTCACCACGGCGAACATATACCACAGCAGCCATTTTAGTTACGTTGAAGTCCATTCCCACATGAAGAACATCATTAACCTTAACTGTTTCACTTGATGCACTTAGCAACCGGTTAAAACAATAGTAGATGACACCTTGATAGCTCTCAAAGCTTGCTTCATGTTCCTGACTAAATGTCTTAGGATCCATTTTGCGTTTAGCAACAATGATTTCAAACTCAGGAATATTTCCACCTTGTAATGAAGTGTAAGAAAAGCTTTTACAGTCTGGTTCATGCCCTGGCTGACCATCCATGAATGTGTCATAACAATGGTTAAAGCCTTTAGGCATACCAATTCTTAAAACATGGCCACCAACTCGCTGTTCGCCGTTCACCATATACTTACAGGTAGAAAGCATCGGGCGAAGCACTTCTTCCCATGCAGCCCATTTACAGTCGGCCCATTCATCAATAATTAAGAAAAATAAACCAGATCCACGAAGGTCATCATAGTTATCTAGACCAACGACACGGATAATATGGCCACTTCTTAAAGTAATTGAACATTCAGTTTCATTAGGCTTACCAGCTCGCCAAGATGCTGGAATAGCTTGTTTTAGTCGCTTCCAGAAAACCCGTTTTGCTTGCTTAAAGGTAGGCGCTGCATACCAGATTTCATCCTCTACCGAAACATTCCATTTAGCCGCTAGTCTTGCGGCTCTTCGCATTTCCGCTTTGGCCAAGAATGTTTTACCGAAACGTCGGCCACAAACAGCATCACGTAATCGGGCTTCTTTTTGCCAGCCCCACAAATAAATATTGGCTTGCTTAGGCGTTAATTGAACTGAACCTTCTGGAGGATTAAAGCATTGGCTCATTTGGTATCTCCTCATCAGGATTCAGCACAAGCTTGTAATCCTCTTCAGGTGGATTTACCTCACGTTGTAACTTCAGAAGTTCAAGTTTTTTAATCTCAAGTTCTACTTCAGCTTTAGTTTGGTTCGCTTCAGAATTACCACCTTTATTATTTTGTTCCCCCTTCTTCTCATAAAACCCTTTCATGATCTTTTGTATTTGGTCCACGATCTTAATTGTCATGGTCACATTGTTTTTTTAGTCCAAAGCAAATCACTTAAAATCTTCAACTGAACAATGTCATTTGCTCCACTGATTTTATTTAGTGGCTGACTCAAATACTCTTCCCGTGTATTTTCGAAAATTTCTTTGAGTTCCTTACTTAAATCTCTCCCAGCAAACTTTGTAGGGTTATATGACTCTACCTGCTGTCTCGAAACATCAATGTCAAATTCCTCCTTGACGAGACTTACTGTTTCTTGAGGGGTGTTAAACACAGCAAGCGATTGTACAATAAAGAGTTTCTGCTTTTTGTTTAATGTCGCCATTTCTCTCTATCCGTCAAGGTACGTCAAGGAAACATGGCAAAAAAAATGAGCCAAAAGGCTCAGGTAATTACACAGTTTCCACAGCATTTAGAAATATCTAAATCAGAAACAAACGGCGGGTTTTTAGCGACTTCAACAAGCCGCTTAACACTGTCATTAGCTCCCCAGCGCTTAACAACACCGATGAACTCTTCCACATCGTGGCCAGCTAAATAGTGCTTTGGTAAGCCAGTATGATCGCTGTAAATAATCTCACCGTCCGAATCTCGCTCTACACCAATGTGATAGAGCTCATGTTCAAACAAAGCACAAAACTCGTTATCGTTTGCCTTTTCACAAAAGCTTGCATCGATAGTGATTAAGTAAATTGGAACAAAACCGAACCAATCACGCATTTGCTGCTCTTGACGGGCTTTCTTCCAGCCGCCTTGTTGAAACATAACCTTTTCACATTGGCCGAGCACCATGCGCTTAGTTCTCGTATAAGCAGTAGAAGCCCATGCAGAAGCCAAAAACCCCTCATTGTCATGAAGCATCTCAGCGATATGGTCATGATCTGGATTATGTAAAGGTCCACCAAGTGTAAGAAAATTAGCAACTACCCAATTTTTTAAATCAGACGCAGGTACTATGCGAATCGCTTCCTCTTCATCTGCTTGGTCAATAAAATCAGTTGGAGGAAATGGTGTGATCTGATCCATTAAATATTTGCCTCTTTAAATTTTTTAGCCATTCACTAGCGTATTCAGTCCGTAACTGCAAAGGTCCAGACTCATCAATGCAGCATCTTGAAGCTGTCTCTATGCGAACTACGGTGTAGCCCATCTCTTCAGCCACATCGTAACGATCAAGACTACAAGCTTTATTTTTAAGTTTGCCCTTTCGTCCACCTGACCAGGGACCGCCAGCAATTTCAACTAAAATACGATGTTCAATTAAATGAAAATCAAAACGCCAATGCTTTGTTGATTTAAACTGGAATTTCTTTTCGTATTTAATTTCCAGATTGTCTAAAGCTTCAGTAAATTCTTCCTCTGCCTCTAAGTACTTTTGAGTAGCTTTAGGTAGCGGTCTGGATTTAGGCTTGGTTTTAGGTTCTTTTTTCCGAGTAAGCCAAAAGTATTCTGTAGAATCCATAATTCTTACCCATAAAAAAACCGCCCTTAGGCGGTGGCTAAACTCACAGGCAATATAGTATTACTTCTTAAAAGTTGCCTTATAAAGCTTTGAATTAAAGTAATCCGTAATTTCTTTACCTTCGGTTTGAATTTTTTCCTCATTTAAGGGTAAAAAATCTAATTCATATTTCAAGCTCATATACTCTGGAATAAATTTCTTTATAGGCGGAGGTGGTTTAGGTCCACCTTCTGTAATTTTTTCGATAAATCCAGCTAACCATAAAATATACTCACCTTCTGAATTATGAGGAGGAATCAAACTCACATCTATTTTTACTTTACATTCATCTAATGGTCTACTGAACAATTCAACAAAATCAATAAAATTATATTTTAATTTAAATTCTGTTCCCTCAATTTCTCTGCGTATACATGTCATAAGTAAGTTCATATTTTCAATACAGTCATGTGAAAACAATTCCTCATCTTTAATTTTGTTATAAATATTTTCCGCAAACATGAGACACTGTGGCATTTCAGCAGCTCCTCATTTTTATAAAGTATTTTTCTTAAGGTAGTCCTATTATAACAATGTTGCAACAAGAAATTTTCCATTTTTAGTTTAAGGAAATTTTAAAAATTATAAAAACGATTATATTCAATAAATTAGTACGAATAAAAGCTATGGAAGTTTGATTTTTCTATTGAGCTTTAAAATGGATTATTGTGTTTAAATCATCAATTTAAAAAGCTTGCCTAGTAGGCAAGCTCCCCCTTTTTGATATTTGCGCTGATCAACAAGGTTTAGTGTTACCTACAGCAACACACTGATAATACAGAAATATTTAAAAATAAAAAAGCCCACTTCCTATTTTTATTCAGAAATGGGCTTAGCGAAAAAAAACGCTTAGACCTGAAATAGGAAATATCTATTCGGAAATATCTCCAACTTCATATTGGCATAATATTTAAGCACTAGCAATAGGGATTGAATTAAAAATATTAAATATTCATATTTAAATAGATAAAGATTTCTTTTTTTTAAATGGTTTTATTTTTAGCCTACATAATTTTTTTACTTATCAAGACTTATAAAGAATATGTGCCCATCAATAGGTAATACTTAATGAGGTCTTATGTGCAGTAACCATTAGGCTCTAGAGAGTAAGAACTCAAACTGACTAAAAATAAAAAATAATTAATTTTCAATATTAATGATCATATACTGCAAAGTTATGTATATTCCAACTTCTCCATTGTTGAGTGCCTCATATAAGTCTTCATCAACGAAATCTCCAGATTCATCATATAGCCATTTATGAATTTGAATAATTTGTATATTCCCTTTTTTGTCTATTCTTGCTATTGGGTCTATTACGGAACGAACTATCACCTTCTTCTTCGTCTCAACATCAAGCAATGTGATAATTGTCATTTTAAAATCCTTATAAATATCCTGTATAACAACTACGCTCAATCAATAAAGATTTTTATATTTAAATTACTCAAATAGCAATCTTTTCAATCTAAAAAATAAATAAAAAACACTTTAATAGTATGTGCCTATTAGAAAAGGTACCTTAAATATTCTACTAGCAATAAAAAACCGCTTTAAGGGCGGTTCATATTATTCATCAATCTGATCATGCAGTTTTTTGATAAACTCTATAAGCTTTTCTTTACTTGCATCATTAATTGCAACTAAACCAGTACTTGCTGCATTATTTAAAACCGCTACTGTTATATCGCTTTTCGCTTTGATTTTCGCACTTTCAACCACCGCATCATATTCAATATTATTCATTACCATTTGTTAGTTTCTCATTTTATAAAGTGAGAGACATTAATAATATGAAATCAGCAACTATTCAAGCACCTACTTAAGATCATCAGGCGTTTCCAAATAACACCCGTTTTTATTACAGAAAGCATGAATGTCGTTTAAGTATTCGGTTAATTGAACTGTACTTGCGTCTGTAGTGCTCATTAGCTCACATAGGCCACTTGCTACATCTTGGTAGAGAGGATGCTTAGAATCTTTCAACTCTCTTACAGCCTTGAATGTTTTCTTGTATTGGCCAACGTCATCGCAATCATAGATTTTTGCTAAGAAGTTTTTCTTAAAGAACAGATGCTCGTAATCTTTATCTTTACCTTGACGTTTAGCCCATTGATTAAGCCACATCCAGTACAAACGGTTTTGAGCCTTCGAACGATCTTTCTCTTGTGGTGCGATCAATACAACTAACGGCTTCCCTTCATTCGCTGCCTTAGCATGATTCACATTAAGAAAGTTAGTTACTGGTGAAATGTCGCAATAAAAAACCACCCGTGGGTGGCTTGATTTTTTTTGATAAATTAATCAACAGCTCAAAAATGGGTAACTGTCAGATCGAGTTTGGACTACAACACTTTAGCTCATCGATTTACCAAAGCGCTAATCTTCACACTATTGTTTAAAATCCAGTAATCAAACTGTGATGCTAAAACTTTTAAATTCCCCTTTTTAAGCTGCTTAGGCTATTTTAACCAAAGTTCATCTTCTTGCATGATTTTTAACATTAAATTAAATATAACCAGTAGAGTAACATTTTTTTTATTATGGCCAACAACTCTTTGAAAACTAAATTTAACTGTTCTCTCAAGCACTTCCAGATTGACTGGATAATTCTGTTTGTCTAAATTTAGGTGATCTCCAATAATTGGCTCTATACCAGCAATAAAATTAGCAATTTGTTGCTCATCATCTTTCTTTATGCATTGAAAATGTAGAAAGTTTTTACGTAATTTTCCAAATAATAATAATACCTTAAGTGCATTGACCACGTTCAACTCTTTAGGTATATCTTTCCCCTTATCATGTTGGTTATGCAAATCAAGGAGAGGAATTATTTCATCAGAACGTTTCAGTTTCTTAGCTTTGTCGTAAAGCTCATCAAACCAACCCCCATCTAAATTTTTATTACTAACATATTTCGTTTTTAAATTAAAATTTTTGGGGTCCATCCATTTAGTGCTCATAAATTGACATCGCTGCATCCATTCTTGTGCTTGAATATCTTCGCTTGAACGGCCATCTCTTAAACTTATCAAACGTTGAAAAGGCGTCAGAGTACTCTTCTCGATACTAAACTTCTTTTCTTGTCGACCAGCAATCATAACTGGCTGTGTTTGCTGATAAGAGTTAAACCATTTCTGCTGCTGAGTATAACGATTTAAGTTTATGTACTCTGTACTTGAATTCACTGGACCAAAACACTGTTCTAGGACTTTTTTTGAAATGATACACGGCGAATTGTAAATTCGATCGACTGCTAATAAATCCAAAACATGAAGATAATTTGAAGCCGTTTGTTCAATACTGCTATGCCCCATCCAAGAGGCAAGCACCTGCCATTTATGTTGAATAATCTCTTCATGAGCACGTGCTTTAACACCAAACAATAAATCACGCATCTTTTTTGCTTTTACCCAAGGACAATCTGTATATGTTTTAATCATTTCTTTTGAGCCCAGCAAAGTTATTGCTAGATAGTTAGCAGCACTGTGGCGCAACGTATGAAAACTAAAGCCATGATGCATACCTAATATTTGGTTAAACAACTCTACTGTAATTTTGCTGATACATTGATCAGTTAATACACGATGATTAACACTAAAAAGTAGATCATCCTGCTGATTAAACAAATATTGTTCATAACGATGTTGTATGTAATGTTGTACTACTAAAAACTCATGTTCTGACAAGGCAATTTTCAATGGTATTTGACGATTTGCACTTTGCGTTTTCAGACGGCGATATGAATTGTTCTGAATATGAAGCGTGATATTATTAAAAGCTGTATTTTCTTTTTCTTTATAAAGTAACTCTGGGCAAATAATATCTTGTATTTTAAGACAACGAACTTCATTTAATCGGAGTCCAGTTCTATAACTCAGTAAATACATCAGCTTTAAACAACTCAGATGATCGACCCACTCTGATGCCGTTGGCTCTTGACTTAAATGTTCTAGTTTTTCCAATAGCTTGCCAAATAACAAAGGGCTTACTAGGCGTGCATTGCAAATTTGTAAATGTTTAAAACTTGAATTCTGTAACACCAATACCTCTGGTGCATTAAAATTATCTATACAAAATTGATGAAAATCTTTTAGGCGACCAAAACGGTATTCTGCTGTTTGGTGCATCTTACGAGAGGTTTTTCCTTTAACAGCTTCACGTTGAGTTGCTTGTGCATCTCGTTCACTGCTATATTTCAACAACTGTCGATATAAATCTTCATAATCATCAATGGATTGTTGCTTTAAATCCAATTTATTAAGCCAAATTTCAAATATAAATTCTTTAGCAAATGATCCTAAGTAGCTTTCAATAGTTGATAATTGAAGCCCTCTTTTTTTTAAATGCACTAACCAGTGAATTAAGCGTAATTGGGCTTCAATTAAAGACTTTTCTTCCGTATTTGCATCACGCATCTTCTCCTCTAACACCCTTCTGATTTCTTGCCAAAAACGTAGCGTGCGTTCTTCTTTATTCCTCTTTTTATCTAAGCGCTCAACTTTTTGACCTTTACGTTTCTTTTGATCAAACAACATCAACTCATACGGAATCGTTTGTAATTTGCTTTGAGCTGTCAGAACTTCAGGATGTAACTGCTCTTGTTCAAAATGAATAGGGCTATTCTCTAGTTCCATGACTTGATTACGTTCATTACTCCATAGCAATCTAAATTCGGATGGCCGTAAGGCGACAGTATTAATCTCTTGCTGAAGTACATTACTTAAAAATATATCTAGGCTAAGGTTTGGATTAAATTCAAGTACCATTTGCACATCATTAAATGCACGAAATCCACGGCGTTTAATTTGATATTGCAGATAGCCCAAACTTTTGTTTCGTCCCATGCGACTCAAGCTTTCCAGAATACAATCTTCAATTGATTGTTGCAGACGATATTCTTTATGAGTAGCTTTCAACTTTTTTAAATATTGCAAGATGAACTGAGCATATGAGTTAAAAAAAACATGCTTCCATTGGTACAACTTTCTCTGTTCTACATCGTTGCCATATTGAGAGTTTTCAACACGATAATGTAGTAACAATGGATTAGTGATTTTTTTGTAGTCCGAATGGTATAACCGAAAACAATTCAGATCTGTACCAAGCTCAACGGCCTCCTGCAATTGCTGCTGAATAGCAACCAGATGCTGTTCATCTGCACAGCCTGAAATATATATAAAACTTAAGCATAAATCCCCCCACAAATATTTAGGGTCATCCCAATATCCAAGTGAATCTTTCCAATATGCTTTCAAAGCGTTGAGTACCTGGGCATGTAACTGCCCTTGTTTTAACCGTGACTCCGTACTCTCAATTTTTCTAGGCAGTACGATCCGTTTAGTATGTGGATTTAGCCTAATTCTGTATGATTTTTTATCTACATTCTGGTTGAATTGCCTTCTTCTTTTATTAAATTCATCTTCAGTAAATTGCATCAGTTTAGATTGTTCATCTCGGCTCAATTTTTGACTCAAACAATCAATACTATCTTTAATGTCATGCCATTTTTCGGCGATCTGCTGATCAAGTTTTTGCTGCATGTCTTGCGTCAATACTTCAGGTAAAGAAGGCTGTCTTTCTTGCGACTTTTTCACCAATTTCTGAATATCAACAAATAGACCGTCTAGTTGTGGTTTTATTAGTTCTTTGATTTTTTGCATACAACTATTTTCGCTCTAAGTGTTTAATCGATAAAGATTTGACATTATCTTGCAATTGCTGGCGGGCTTGCTGTACATAGACATTCGGAATAAGTGAAGAATACGGATGAAAAGCCTCTCGGTCACGTTGGTCATGACCATAAAGAGCCTGAATTAAATGGAATGCTAAAGCAGTTTTTTTTTCTTCTTTTTCTTCTGCATACATCAAAAAATTCATATCAAAATGACGTAACCAATTCGAATACATATTCTTTGGAAAGATTCCTTCCATATATAAATTTACCCAGTTTCGAGATAAAGGGATTAACTTAACTTTCCTGCTCTGCCACTCTTTGACAGTTATCGGCAAGATATCTTTACTATCAATGACCTTTCCGAATAAGTCATTGAGCGCAATTTTTTTCTTTGCAAATACTTGTTTTAAAAGTGGGCTATACAGTTCAATTATTTGTTTTAAAAATACAGTGTAATTTTGCAGTGCTTTTAAGAAGAAATCGGATAGCGGGATAAATCGTCCATCCTTTCTTACCTTGCTATTCTTTTTATCGTTTACATATAGAATTTTAAGCTCAAAACAATAATCTTCCAAATTCCCCAACAGATTTTTATTAGGCCGTCTGGCCATGCTTAGCAAGCTAACATGCCACATCCAACACGCGTATGCATTCAATTGATTAATGATATGTTGATCTTTTTGAATATTTTCTTGGCAATGTCTATGTAAAAAAGCAAATTGCTCTTTCACAAAACTGGGTTCAAGTGCCAGTTGACTCCCTACCCTCCCTTTAGATGCAGATTGCACTTTGAATTGTTGTTGTAATATTTTGAGTTCAGCCGTGTCTTCTGTAAGTTCCTTAGAATGTGGTGTAAGTGCTGATTCTAAAAAAGCTAAATAGCTGCTATCAAGCTGAGCTTTGGGAAGTCCTCCGTAATAAATACCTGGCACATTATGCTTGATATCCCGCCTCGCAATCACATGAGTAAGATATTCATTATAGGTTTCATAATATATATGAAAATATAATTGGGCCTGAAGTTTTTCAACGGTGATAGTACCCACAAACTGATTAGCAAACCACTTCTTAAGTTCGGAATTAATATCTCCTGAAGAGATCTTTGGATTCGATGCTTGTTCTATGTAGTCAAACCATGCCGCCGGTAGATGTAGTTGGTGAGTCATCTCTTCATTCCAACGCACAGGCTTTAAACTCTTAATTTTCTGCTCGGTAACTTTCAAATTTAAATTAAGTAAATATTCCCGTCGTTTTCTTGAACCATTCTGGATCAAAACACCATCTTGTATGAGCTCGTTAAAATCCATCAGTGCTATGGGAGATAATCCAGTCAAAAGTGACAATAAACATGCGGCAGCGATTGCAGCATTATCCCAGTCCGCATTTAACTCAGTTCTCAACACATAAACAATTTGCTTCAGTACATCTGGTGCTAAATAATGAGGATTTGTAATAAATGGCACATGACGGCGTTGGCGATGCCGCGTGTAATACGCAGTATAATCACTAATTAAATGATTAAAATTTTTAGTTTTTTCATCTTCTGAGTATAATTCTACTTCAATGTCCAATAACTCAATTTCACCATCTTCATCTTTGTGAAGAGAGGCATCATAAAAACTGATCTTTGCGTTATGTCCGATATCTTCATACTTACCAGATTTTATTTCACGAAATTTTTTGAGTTCAATTTTAGTTGGCCATTTCAAAACTTTGCTTTTTTTTGACTTACGCTGACGATGAACAACACGACGATCATCAAGTCTTTTAAAAATTATTAATAGAGCCGATAAATACTCTATGACTTGTACTTTTTTGAAATTTTTAATATTAAAAAGTTGATTACGATCCTCTTTTTTCAAATTACGTTCGTACGTGACATAACAATTTAGCAGCTTACTACATTCATGAAATAATTCAGCATTATTAGAATCCAGCACATATCGTGAGACATAGCGTAGGAGGTCACAAACATGTTTTTGCTTATTCTCAGCTTTAGCAATTTTTGCAAATTCTTGATACTGCCGATATGTTAAAAAACTCGCTTGTAGAATCAAATAACGTTGCGATGACAGCTCTTGTGTATTACTAGTATCTGGACATGCAAAATAACTTAAAGAAGCTAGAAAATAATATTTACCTAATTGTCTAGAGCTAGATATATAGCCATATATCTGTTGCGCTTCCTTATATAGAGCGTGGGCTTTTTCACGTAAATCATCTGATAGATCGACAAATTGTGTATTCACAACATCATCATGTAATAGACAATAATCTTGTTTAAATTTTTCTGCTAAATCTAAGAATTGCTCTTCTGTTTTAATCTTTGGCATATTCGCTTTCGCTTAATTTTTTATCAAATTGCATTGGTTAAATTCATTACGATCTGAACAATTTTGTAAAAGTTGATCTTTGATTGGACTTTTTGTCAGCTTAAAAAATCTAGCAAAAAATTTAGCATCTAGCTCTTTCTGAGCTTTTCTCTCAAAGCATAAGTGTTGCTGTGATTTTTCGATAAAATCATCAAGATTATGTATCAACTGTAAGATTGCAACATAATTAGAATGTACACGTAAGCATGGCTCCGTTTGCATTAATAGCAATATTTTTTGCCAAATTTTCACATAGATTATTTTGAACTTTGCTTGTACTACTACTTTCTGACTCTGTTTAATCTTTTTGATTTTCAGTAGTTCTGAGTTAATTTTTACTATCTTAAATTGAACATTTTGTCGCTCAAAGCAAAAGGGCATGATAAATTGCCCCATAAATATCTCTATATTTTTTACTAAGTAGTCAAATTTTAACATTTTTATCGATATAAAAAATGAGCATATCTTTTTATATGAAAATACATTTAATCTATCAACTAAATTTTCTCAAAATTACAATTATCAACAAATACATATGGTTTACTTATCATGGGTCGCCTAAATTTTAAAAATTCTTCCACTTTTTTTTAGTTTTCTGTTATTACATGAAACAATACCGTTGTATTACATTTTGAAATGCTTTGTATGCAGCATTGATCAAAAAGATTCTCTGCTATACTTACTTCACGTGTAGCATCAATGGAGTTTCGAATTGCTCAGAACCACTGAACAGAAAAAAATATATTCAAGCGACACGTGTGCAAAACTATCAAGCCAGCCTAAAGCTTGAAGGCATTACAACGACAGCTCAAACAACTCAACAAAGTAAAGCTGAAATCTTGCAAAAATATAAGAAGTATTCGCAACCCGAAACGTTAGTCAGGTACATGTATGGGGAAATGGGTGACAGCCTGTATTGTTACCCTGGCACAAATATCCTAAAGAACAAACTCAATATTCGTGATGAACAAATTTTAGAACAAGCTGAACTAGCACTGTCTGGATTGGCAAGTAACTTAATTGAATATGCTGAACCACCTTACGACTTACAATACTTAAAAATTAATTCATGCGCAGCTCTCTGGCGACTTATACGACTGGGCAGGAAAGTTAAGACAAATCGTATTTCCAAAGGTGACACCCGTTTTTGTAATTTTTTCCCGTATTGAAATTGAAACCAATAAATTACTTAAATCAATTCAAGAAAAAAAAGTACTTTCAAGGCTTAGCACCGCAACAACTAATTCCTCAACTTGCCGACTTGTATTGTGAGCTTAATGTCATACACCCATTCCGTGAAGGTAATGGACGTACACAACGGATTTTCTTTGAGCATCTGATTGCTCATTGTGGTTATGGTATTGATTGGTCTCGCATTGACTCTCAACAACAATGGATTCAAGCCAATATTGAAGGTTTTTATGGTAATTTAAATCCATTAATTCAGATTTTTGAAATATGCTTTATTCAAAATACCTAAAATTTAAGTAGTCAGAGCCCACAATCCTTAATGAGCCATCATCTTTGCTTCAATCCACTGATTAATTTCCCAAATAAACCAACAAACACGATTCTTAAAAATCTTAATACTCTTCGGGTAATTTAGGATCGTAATATGCAGATTACTTATCCAGAATTGAATAGATCGTTAACTTAGATAGACCTTTAAGCAATGTAACTTGCCGCATTTTTATCAACATATGTCTCAAAAAAGTTCGCCTATACATAAATTTATGGTGTTTAGTGATTAATCAATGTCTGATGACCTGAATGGATGTTACAGATTACATGCAAGTGAATTGATCTATGGCTATTTTATGGCTTTTGTGTAATCCAATCCATTTGATCCGAATGTTCTCTTTTGCAATAAAGCAGCCTCTTCTGCTTTTCTTGAACCAACGAACAATGCCATTGATTTGATTCAATTGGCAACGGTGATGCTGAATCACATCTCCAAAGAAGGGATTAAATGCAAGAAATGTGGTAAGTAAAAATAGGGGATGGAAGTTATTATCCGTCTAATTGGAACCAGCCCATGAGTGGAGATCAGTTGAGTAAGTATCATTTTAAGTGAATAAGAGAAGGATGGCTCACCTCACTTCTCCAAATAACAACGCTATACTTTTCAACCCAGGTTAGATATTGGCAACTACATTTCATTCTTCATCATGCTGGTCTTATAGCATGTAGACAATCACTACATCATTTGCATTCAATGCTCAATACAGCCTGTCAGCAGAACCGCAGCGATATTTTTTCCTGCATACATGTAGTGTTTAAATCCATTCATTTTTCAATGATCCCCTACCGTTTATCACATTTATGGTCAATCTTTAACCTTGTGAAAAATGCACATACCGATATCTTCAAACTGTCAAATTTATGGATACATGACATTTAAAGAAATTATCCGATCAATTTTTTAGATAAAACTCATCAAGAAAAAAGTTATTATTATTCATAACTTCACTAACAACCACATAAAAACAATAATTTAATAAATTATTCTTCCAATTTTTTTAGATTTAGTGTTATTACCCTAAATCCATGCTTAGCTCATTCTATTACATAAATGATTTAGAAGTATCCACGATATAAATTGCTTGCCCCCACACCTCTGCCCCTCTCATGCCCAAAAAATTTACACTAAAAGGCAGATTAAGCCCGTACGAGTTACATATCGCCGCATGCTATGTTGAAAGCATTTAAGAAAAAATCCTCAATATTTATAAGATTTTTAAAATATGAACTACTTTTCGAAGAACCCTTTCTAAGTAATGTGACCAAAAAGGAAAAATGAAAATACTGTGATTTCCTTATCAACAATCAGTCAAAGTACATCCTGATGAATTTCTGTAACCGATACCCAAGGACCAAACCTACCTTCCGAAGTGCTGTGCAACAAAGCCCTCCTCAACCACACTATAGCTATAAATTAATTCCATTATTTTGTGGTTTAATTAAATTATTAAAGTTTAAGACCCAATTTAATGGATTTATATTTCACTAAACCCGAAGAAGTCGTGACGCTTTTAGGTGAGCGTTTACGTAAGCAACGACTCTTTTTGGAGATGTCTCAAGCTGAGGTTGCAGCACGCGCTGGTGTCGGCGTGAATACGGTTTCGAATCTTGAAGCGGCACGAAATGTATCTGTTGAAAATTTAGTCCGTATTGCAATGGTCTTGGGTCGATTAAACAAACTTCAGGAGCTGTTTCAACCTCAGCTTAACAGTGTAAAAGATATTCTACGCTATGAAAGTCAAAGTAAGCACCAGCGTATTAAGAGGAAGGGATAATGCTCAACAGTCTTAATGTTTATTACAATGGTTGGGGCGAATCATGGTTATGGGGAACGCTGATTAGTTCAACAGCCACCACAGGTAGACCCACTATTGCTTTTGAATATAGTCCAGAAGCAATACAGCGAGGTGTTCAGCTCTCTTCTTATTTACTCCCTTTAAAAGGTCTACCACTGAGACAGGGTTTTCCTACTTATCAAATGGGATTACCTGGTCCAGTCTATGATGCTTTGCCGGATGGTTGGGGCATGTTATTAATGGATCGATATTTTCGAAAAATTGGACTGCATCCGGCACGAATCAGCCCTTTGGAACGTCTAACTTATATTAGCACCCATGCAATGGGTGCTCTCTCCTTTGAACCCTGTGTCGCAGAGATGCAAACTTCAGAGAATATTCCCCTGCCGCAATTGGCACAGGAAGTCCAAGAAGTCCTCAAAGGAGAAGGTGGCGAATTTTTTACAACATTTGCTGGTCATGGGTGGCTCCCCCCAAGGTGCCAGATCCAAAGCATTGGTTTACCGAAATCCTGTCAATTTTGAGTTTTCGACGCAAGCTTCTGATCAAAATGAAGCCTGGCTGATTAAGTTTCCTGCTCAGCAAGAGTATCCTGAAGTCTGCGCCATTGAAGCCGTCTATGCAAAATGTTTGCGACTTTGTGCAATCGAGACTCCAGACACCCATTTTTTTAATTTGCCCAATGGTTTAATGGCTTTTGCTTCTAAACGATTCGACCGTCAAAATGGCATGCGGATTCCAATGCAGAGTTTGGCTGCATATACCGGAGCAGACTATAAAGTTCCAGGTAGCCTAGACTATCGCAATTTTCTTCGGGCAACCTTGATGTGTACGCAAGATGTGCGGAAAGGCTGCATACTTTTAAACGTGCTGTGTTTAATGTACTTTTCAATAATCGGGATGACCATACCAAGAATTTTTCTTTTCTCATGGCAAAAAATGGTCAATGGAAATTGGCTCCAGCCTATGATGTGACCTTCTGTGAAGGTCCAGGTGGTTATCATCAAATGGACATTATGGGAGAAGCGCTCAATATTTCTCGAAATGACATACATAAACTCGGTACTTCAGAAGCGAATCTGACTACTCTAGAAGTCGATGAGATCATCTTGGCCATGCATGAAATTGCACTTCAATTTAGTCAAATTGCGCAACGCCTGTATCCTCATCAAATTCGAGAATCTACCCTAGAGATGATTCAATCACGAATTCAACAAAATATTGATTTTTTAACTGAAACCTAAGCGTAAATATAAACTAAGCGCCAACCATCAACTTATAGTTAGTCGCTACATAATCTGTAGAACCTGTGAATTAGCTCGCTTTATAATCACGAATATTAGATGGATCACCGCCAAGATACGTTCTGCAAGCGTGAAATCACTACATCCAGATCGAAAATCGCTAAGAAAAAACTATCACCAAAAAAAAGGTCTGCACTATGGATAGATACAGACCAAACTCTGGATAACTACCAGCACGAGAAATATGTCGCAATTTTGCATAGACATGAATTTGATAAAATCAGCCCAGAAAGCCAGAAATTCATAAAAACTATTTCATCAATCCCCTATAACTTAATCACGTTCATGGTCGATCTTAAATCTTGCGAAAAGTACTCATGCTGACCTAGCCAAACTGTAAAACTCATGTATTCATAGCCTTTAAATGAATCTTTCAATCGTTATATTTAAGGTAAAAACTAGTAATCAGAAGTTATTATCATCCCCATATAAAACAAACATCAGATTAAAAATAATAACTTTGTAAATTATTTATTCCATTTTTTTTATATTTAGTGTTATCTTTCCTAACTTCATCTGGGAGAGTTGAGTTTGATCATAGACCATTCGATAGCCTGCTTGTTGCATTTCTGCGATCAAATTCCGTTGGTCTATCCGTTCTCCCCCTTGATCTTTCGGCAGAAATTGACGCTTACCCCCGCCTAGAATCACATCAACCCCATCTTTTAATTTGACGTTATAACGCTGATAGATATCACCTTGCGAACTTGGTACTAATTGGGATGCTATGTCATTTTCAGCATCACGATGACAAATATGAGCATAAGTCGATGCTGGTGTAGCATGCGTAATGCGAGTTGTTGTGACTACCCCTGTACCCCAACCTCGTGCTTTGGCCAATTCGAGTAAAGTTTGGGTGTCTTGCTTATTTTGGATCTGAGGATTGGTTCCACATTGATGATTTCCGGTCTGATTTGGTTCTACTGCAATTGTTCCAGTCTGCATGGATATCACTTCATTTTTCATTTTTACACCTGTCATATAGGCACCCATCGATGGTGCGCTATCTGTAACCTGTGCAACTTCTGAGAAAGTACGAACAAATGCTGACTCTGGCAGTTGATCTATTGGCAGTTGGCAATCTTCACCAACAGCATAAATTCGTACAGCTGTTAGTGTCGTGATACCCATTCCATCTCCCAAGAAAAAAACCACACGTTGAGGCTGTTTTGATGGTTGTACTGAAGTAGAAGTTGATTGAACTAAAGCAGGACTTTGACAGCCCGTCAAAATAACTGTGCCCAAACTACACCATGCCAAACTTATTAATTTTTTATTAAATTTTTTCTTATGCCAAAGGCTTTGTTGCACAAACCTATCTCTAAAGGCTTATTCCACAATATAATTTTGAGATGAATAAGCCTACACCTAAAATCTACCGTACAACCAATTGGCCCACATACAACCGAGCTCTCATTAATCGTGGGAATATTGCCATTTGGTTTGATCCCAAAACACAATGGTATGCTCAACCAAAAAGCCAACATGGTCGAAATCAAACTTATTCCGATACAGCCATCCAATGCTGCTTAATGATTAAATCCATATTTCGTCTTTCTCTACGCATGGTCACTGGCTTTGTACAAAGCCTGATTAAACTTTGCGGATTAGATTGGACAGCGCCAGACTATACGACGCTTTGCAGAAGACAAAAACATATTGATATTGCGATTAGCTACCAAAAAAGTAGCAATGGTCTACATCTACTCGTAGATTCAACTGGTTTAAAGTTTTTGGGCGAAGGTGAATGGAAACGGAAGAAACATCAGCCTGAATATCGTCGACAATGGCGTAAGCTTCACATTGGTATAGATGCTGAAACGCTGCAAATACGTGCAGTTCAGCTCACAACGAACAATATCAGTGATTCACAGGTGCTCGGTGATTTACTTGGTCAAATACCACTTGATGAGCGAGTAGATTCTGTCTATACCGATGGAGCCTATGACACTAAATGCTGCAGACGAGTGATCTCAGATCGTCAAGCATATGCGGTGATTCCGCCAAGAAAAAATGCGAAACCGTGGAAAGATACAAAAGTTCATTCGCAAGAGAGAAATGAATTACTAAAAACAGTTAAGCGTCTAGGAAGAGCCCTTTGGAAAAAGTGGTCTGGTTATCATCGGCGAAGTTTGGTCGAAACCAAGATGCATTGCATCAAATTATTAGGCGATAAACTCTACTCAAGGAATTTTGACAGCCAAGTGAATGAGATCCATGCACGTGTAGCCGTATTAAATAAATTTACAGAATTAGGCAGACCTCATACCCAAGTTGTAACCTAAATTTTAGCAACTTAGGAAAACTTTACCTTCAAAGGCTTTATGCAACAAAGCCTATGCCAAAGCATTGCATCAACTCATCTTAGGATGGTCGAAAAATACGCTTTAAACATTCAATTTACATGACAAATTTATGAAAATATTATTATGACTACTTATATAAATTTTCCTAATTGCAAAAAATAGTGTAGCAACTTGCTACACTATTTTTTTACTTTATTTTTCTAACATTCGTTTTAGGAAAGCTTTTAATTCTTGTAAATTTTGATCATCAAATTGGCCCATTTTTAAAGATACCTTTAATGTATTATGGTCAAATTTGATATTACCAGCAACTTTCCCATCATATTCAATTTTATGTACAATTGAAGTTTGAATTACTTCTTTCGTTTCTCTTGACTTAAAGATTTTTTCAGCTAGTGATGCCAGTTTTGTCTGTTCAACTTCTTTTTTAAGCAATTTTGACCATGCTTCGAATAATGCTTCTTTAGCTTTTTCATGGTTTTCATCATGATCTGATAGAAACTTTTTCACTGCTGTAGCAGCGGTCCGTGCTAATAATGACGGCTGTTTCTCCAAATCTTCAATCAACTCTCCAGGTAATTTTTCATAAGATAAATATTTATACATATCTTCACGATTCAAACCTAATGACTTTGCTAACTTCTGCTTATTTTTTTTTAATTTTTCATCCAAAGAAGTTAATCCAACATATATTTCATAATCTGTCAGATCTTCTCGCTTTAAATTTTCAGCTAATGTTAATAAAGCAGCTTCTTCATCCGATGCATCAATAATGATTACTTCAATGGTATTCTTATTGAGAAATTGGTGGGCTTTCAATCGTCTTTCACCAGCAATCAACTCATATTTATCATTTATTCTACGAACTGCAATTGGTTGTAATAGCCCAATTTCTTCAATTGATGCTGCTAAATCTTCAATATCTTGTTGATTAAAGAGTTTTCGAGGCTGGTTAGGGCTAGCCTGAATATCTGTAATTTGTACATTACGTCTTAGCTCTTTGACATCGTTAATATGCTCCTTTTGGGCATGTTGATGCTTTTGAGTATTTTGCTGAAGACGTTTAGCCAATAGCTCTTTATTACTTACCATAGTATTTCCAGAATTATATTATCCGACACGCTGAACAATTTCTTGTGCTAAAGTTTCAAAAGCTTTTCGAACTTTTGAGTTTTTATCAACAGATAATAAAGGTCGTTGCAAAATTGCAGCTTGATTAACCTTAGTGCTCATTGGAATTGTGGTATGCAATAATTCTCCAACTTGATTAAATGCTTCATCTTTTATTAATTTACATACATTCTGACGCTCATCATGTTTAATTAATAAAGCACCTAAGAGTTCTAATTCAGGGTTAACTCTTCTAATTTTACTTAAATGATTAATTAAATCAGTAACACCATAGAGACCGTATTGTGAACCAGATTCAATTGGAACAATAACATGTGTCGAAGCGGCTAAAGCATTGCTGGTTAGTAATTTTAAGCTAGGAGGGCAATCAATAAGAATGTAGTCATATAATCCTTCTAGAATTTCCAATTTATTTGAAAGTTCCTCGGATGGTCTTGGTGCATCATCTTTCAATTGATCTTCAGTTTTACCAAGAGTTAATGAGCCATATATTAAGGAAACATTTTTAAATTTTGTTTCTTCTTCTAATGCTTCCGATAATAGACTTATATCACCAATAAGTAATTCAGCTGATGTAGTTTCAACTTCGCTAGGGTGTCTTAATCCTATATGTAAACTTGCATTTGCTTGTGGATCCAGATCAATTACTAAGACCTTATTTCCTAATTCAGCAAGCTCTGAAGCAAGATGTACTACAGTAGTTGTTTTCCCGCAACCACCTTTATGATTAGCTACAGCAATGATTTTAGTTGACATATTTGTCTTAAGGAATTTACTTTGATTTCATTTAATATAAAGATATTTGTAGCAACTTGCTACAGTTCCTTTGTCATATTTTTATCTTTTGAATTCAAAAGATGTGGGAAAAACATTTCTTAACTTTTTTAAAAAATATAGCTAGCTAATTTTAATTAGTATTAATTAGTTAATTATAATTAAACAAGTTTTATTTGTTTAAAAAACAATTAGATAGATTTTTTAAAGTGGAAGGTTTGTCACTAATAAGTGGAAGGCCTGTCACTGATAAGTGGAAGGTTTGTCACTAATAAGTGGAAGGTTTGTCACTGATAAGTGGAAGGTTTGTCACTATGGTGGAAGACTTGTCATTGTGATTTATTTTAATGTGTATTTTTTAATTTAAAACAATACAATTCAACTGCTTGTGATGTTGATAAGTTTGTTTTTATTGAAATAAAGGTGGAAGACTTGTCATTAGATGTTTTTTATTCTGTGGATAAAATATTTGTATAAAATTTAATTGATAACATGATGTTTGATAGTCAAGAATATCGGAATGGTGGAAGGCTTGTCACTTTAATGGTGGAGTATATGTTGAGTAATTCCACTTTAGTGGTGCTGTAGGCTATTCCTACTTTCAAATTGATTGCTTGAGCGACACAGATGAATTATCAAAGGTGGAAGAACTGTCACTTAAAAGTGTTTATTTTTATATTTATTCCACCATAAGGCTGAATAGTACCAAAATTGCACTTTAATAGGGCTTTGTTGCATAAAGGTTTGAAAGATAGAAGCGATCCTAATTGAGCCAAATTTAAGTGACAACTCGGGTATGTGGTCTGCCTAAGTCCGTAAATTTATTTAATACTGCCATACGTGCATGAATCTCATTGACTTGGCTTTGAAAATTTCTCGCACTGAGTTTATCCCCCAATAATTTGATGCAATGCATCTTGGTTTCAACCAAACTTCGCCGATGATAGCCTGACCATTTCTTCCAAATAGTTCTTCCTAAACGTTTAACTGTTCGAAGCAACTCATTGCGTTCTAGCGAGCTCATCTTTTTATCTTTCCATGGCTTCGCATTTTTTCTTGGTGGAATCACTGCATGTGCTTGCCGATCCGCAATGACCTGTCGGCACTGTTTGGTATCATAAGCTCCATCGGTATAGACGGAGTCAACTCTCTCATCTTGTGGAATCTGATCGAGTAAATCACCAAGTACCTGTGAATCACTCACATTGTTGGTTGTGAGCTGAACAGCGCGTATTTGTAAGGTTTTAGCATCTATACCCATATGTAATTTACGCCATTGGCGACGATATTCAGACTGATGTTTTTTACGCTTCCATTCACCCTCACCTAAGAATTTCAGACCTGTAGAGTCAACGATTAGATACAGTCCATCACAACTTTTTTGATAGCTAATCACAATATCAATATGCTGTTGTCGTCTACAAATTGTAGTGTAGTCTGGCGCTATCCAATTTAACCCACAAAGATGGATGAGACTTTGAACAAAGCCAGTGACCATGCGTAAAGACAATCGGAAGAGAGATTTAATCATTAGGCAGCATTGGATAGCTGCGTCGGAGTAAGTTTGATTTCGTCCTTGTTTGCCTTTTGATGGGGCATACCATTGCGTAGCAGGATCAAACCAAATGGCAATATTTCCACGATTAATGAGAGCTCGGTTATATGAAGACCAATTGGTTGTGCGATAAATTTTAGGTGTCGACTTATTCATTTGAAAATTATATTGTGGAATAAGCCTTTAGAGATAGGTTTGTGCAACAAAGCCATTGCCAATTATATGTTCCATAACAAGGATTTCCCTGTTTTGAATAACCATGAGGTCTATGTTCATGAGATTTAAATCCACTTTCATCAAGATAGATGATTGGGTGTTGATACCTTAATCGGTTTAAATCTTTTAAATACTGCTCTCTGAGTTCTGTTTTTGCTTTCGGGTGCAGTAAGGTCTTTTTTTAACTGTGATATTTAGATCCTTGAGCGCATCTCCAATTGTAGAAATACCACAACCAAAACGAGCAGCGCGTTCATATTGATAATCATCAGGATATTGCTCAACATCTGCACGTAAGGCATCATCATCAACTTTAGATGGTTTTCTTGGTCGAGTTCTTTTTATTTCGATTCGCTTTTTTCCATTCGACAATTGTATTTTTATCAATTTCGAAGTGCTGAGCAACCGCTCGAATAGATTGGCCTTCTTCAAGCTTGGCTAATATTTTCTTTCTAAAATGTATTGGATAACTCATATCGGTATTGTATTGGTTTTTTTGCGTGCTTACTATATGGACACGGGTGCGGCGATGAGGTGCTCAAGCACTTTGCTGCACGGTTGAGGGAACACATTCGCGCAACCGACATGGCTGCCCGGATTGGGGGGAGGAATTCGCTGTGTTGTTGGAAGCGGCATCGATTGAAGACGCCCAAGTATGGGCGGAGCGATTTCGTCAAGACGTTGCGACGACAGCGGTGGTGTGTGGAGAGGTGTCGATCAGCTATAGCGCCAGCATGGGGGTGGCCCCCTTGACGTCTGCTTAAACTCTTCCGAGCAGGTGATGCAGCAGGCGGACAGCGCGCTCTACCAGGCAAAAAGACAAGGGCGCAACCAAGTTGTGGGCGCACAAGTATTTCAGAATTGAGAGGAATGGCGATGAAGGAAAAGCAACTGGACCCGATCAAAACATTTCGTGCCCAATGGGCAGTGATGACGTTCTACGAGCGCTTCGAACAGGTGATCGCGCTCGCGCTGTCCGCAATCATTGCCGTGATCATCGTGGTCTCGCTGCTGCAGCTGATCTCGATCGTCTTCAGCCTGCTGGTCATCGATGCGTTCAATCCGCTCGATCACAAGGTCTTCCAGACCGTGTTCGGCATGATCATGACGCTGCTCATCGCCATGGAGTTTAAGCATTCCATCGTGCGGGTGGCCTTGCGCCGCGATAGCATCATCCAAGTCAAGACGGTGATCCTGATCGGGCTGATCGCCCTGGCGCGCAAGTTCGTGATCCTCGACCCGGAGACCAGCCCCGCCAAGATCGCGGCGCTC
The DNA here is from genome assembly GCF_059579785.1 of Acinetobacter sp. S-1. Taxonomy (NCBI): domain Bacteria; kingdom Pseudomonadati; phylum Pseudomonadota; class Gammaproteobacteria; order Moraxellales; family Moraxellaceae; genus Acinetobacter; species Acinetobacter sp. S-1. The sequence continues at coordinate 115,439 of NZ_JCAOGE010000002.1, read as the reverse complement.
GCAGGCGCGATGCTGGCCCTCGGGGCGACTTACTGGCTGCTGCGCGAGCGCGATGACCGGGCCGCTGGGGAAAGCCCAAATGAGCCATCGTGATCGGCGCCACGCGCAGGCTGCCGGCGCGCGGCATCGCTGGCTCAATCGCCTGCAAACCGCGCTGTTGGTGCTGACCCTGCTCGGGATTGCCGCCGTCGCCGGCAGCCTGCTGTTGGGTGACAGCGCTCTGTGGCTGGCGCTGGCGGCCGCGGGGTTCACCCTGCTGCTCGAACCGGCGGCGGCTTCCGGGCTGACCCTGCGGCTGTATGGCGCACGCCCTCTGCACCCGAATGAAGCGCCCGATCTTTGGGCTGTGTTGCGCGAACTGGCGGCGCGGGCCGGGTTGCCTGCCGTGCCGGTACCGCACTACGTGCCCAGCGGGGTCGTCAACGCCTTCGCCACCGGTACGAAGCATCACGCGGCCATCGCGCTGACCGACGGTCTGCTGCGTAGCCTCACGCTCCGCGAGTTGACCGGCGTGCTCGGCCACGAAATCGCGCATATTGCGAACGAGGATTTGCGTGTCATGGGGCTGGCCGATTCCATCAGCCGGCTCACCCATCTTCTGGCCTTGTTGGGGCAAATCATGCTCCTCTTCAGCCTGCCGGCCTTACTGTGGGGCACAGTCGCTATCCAGTGGCCGGCGCTGCTGTTGCTGGCCGTTTCGCCGCAGCTCGCGCTGCTGGCGCAACTGGGTTTGTCGCGGGTGCGCGAATTCGACGCCGACCGGCTCACCGCCGAATTGACCGGCGACCCACAGGGATTGGCTTTGGCGCTCGCCAAGATCGAGCGGGAGAGTCGCGCCTGGCTGCTGCCCGGATGGGGCAACCCGGAACCCTCCTGGTTGCGCACGCATCCGGCGACGCCAGAGCGCATCCAACGCTTGCGGGAATTGGCTGATTCGATGGCACCGCAACCGCTTCATTCCAGCCCATTTCTGCCAGACATCCCCTTGGCGCCACGCCCACCGCGTTGGCGCGCCAGCGGTGTCTGGCGCTGATTTCAACAAGGAGAATGGCATGACCTACCCCGATCTCAACAGCCGCCCGGCGCCGGACCGATTCATCCGGCGCTGGCTCGTCATCACTGGCTGCATCGCCGCACTCATGCTGCTGTGGCAGTTCTTGCCTGCCATCGAAGCCTGGTTCAGTCCGCGCGAAGCGGCCGAGCGCACGGTGACACCGCGTGGTGATCTGGCGGCAGACGAGCAGACCACCATCCAACTGTTCGAGAAATCGCGCGGGTCGGTGGTTTACATCACCACGGCGCAACTGGTGCGTGACGTCTGGTCGCGCAATGTCTTTTCCGTGCCGCGCGGCACCGGCTCCGGCTTCATCTGGGACGATGCCGGCCACGTGGTGACCAACTTCCACGTCATCCAGGGGGCATCGTCTGCCACGGTCAAACTGGCCGACGGTCGCGATTATCAGGCTGCGCTGGTGGGCGCCAGCCCCGAGCACGACATCGCCGTGCTCAAGATCGGCGTCGGCTTCAAGCGCCCGCCAGCTGTGCCGGTGGGCACCAGTGCCGACCTCAAGGTCGGGCAGAAAGTGTTCGCTATCGGCAATCCCTTCGGATTGGACTGGACGCTCACCACCGGCATCGTCTCGGCGCTCGACCGCACCCTCGACGGCGAAGGGGGCGGGCCTGCCATCGATCACCTGATCCAGACCGACGCCGCTATCAACCCCGGCAACTCCGGCGGCCCGCTGCTCGATTCGGCTGGGCGGCTGATCGGCATCAACACCGCCATCTACAGCCCTTCGGGCGCGTCCGCTGGCATCGGTTTCGCTGTGCCGGTGGATACCGTCATGCGCGTGGTGCCGCAACTCATAAAGACCGGCAAGTACATCCGTCCGGCGCTGGGCATCGAGGTGGATGAGCAGCTCAACGCGCGTCTGCAGGCGCTGACCGGTAGTAAGGGCGTATTCGTATTGCGCGTGACGCCGGGCTCGGTGGCGCACAGGGCCGGGCTCGTCGGCGTCGAGGTCACCGCAGGCGGCATCGTGCCCGGCGATCGCGTTATCAGCATCGACGGTATCGCCGTCGACGACGTCACCACATTACAGGCCCGGCTAGACGACAAGAACGTTGGAGATGTTGTGGTCTTGTTAGTGGAGCGGGCCGGCAAGACTCGCGAGATGCTTGTGGAACTACAACCGGGAGTTTGATGGAAAGTGGGTCATGGATCTGCACAGCGAAGCAGTCAAGCGACTTCAGCCTTGCGCCGAACTACGAGCCCTAGCTAGTGCAGTGGGGGGAAGGCTGTTTAGGTTAAATGGATATAAGGGAGTCATTTTTGATTGTGTTTTTAAAAGAAGATGTTGATTTTTTTGGGTAAGCATTTAGGGCGTCCAAGGGTTGGAGCAGTTGGCACGGATGAGAGAGCTCAATGCTCGCTAGGGATTGGATCTATGTGTTTTTTCTGACTGACTGCTTACGTGTTGGAACGGGCAACATCGGAAAAGGATGAATTTTTATTTTCACCATTTACCGTATTTTTCGAGCCTGGGCGAAAATTAGGATGATACTTTAGCGCCCTTAATCATTCTCCCATGAAAGGCAAAACGATCCAGTCTCGGGTGTAAGTGCTCACAACATACTGATATAAAATGGATTTTTTATGAATAGGAGAGCGCGCGACGTTTCTCTCTGTTTTTAGGGTTAGGATGAAACTTAACCTTGGTGAAAGATGTGACCAAGATTATGACTAGATTAATAAGTCTTTATTTTTAAAGACTTATTTTATATTTTCTTTTAGTCATAATTTTAGTCATAAAATATAGAAAAACTAGATCAAAATACAACCAAATAAGTCATAAAAAACCGATTCCATTTTAAATCTATGGTTCAAATCGATAAAGCATTTGGTTCATTTCAATTATTAGATTAAAACAAGGCTCATGTCGAACACCAAACTTTTAGGTCAGCTCTTGTTGTTTTCTTTATGTACGATTCAGTACATGCTAATAACTTTGATATCTCTTCGGTAATAACTGATTTACTTAAGCCGGGCTGAACAATTGTTACCTCTAATTTAATTGGCATCGTATTTGCCATATTTCTATATTTTTCTAAGTCAGCTAACTCACCTTTTACAAATCTACTAAAACCTTCAGATAGCCATTTATTGTTACGACCGTTGATATGTTTGAATAAGTGTTTTAGACCCGCATGTTTCCAACGTATAGAACGCTGAGCTTGTCCACAAACTTCATACATATCAGCTAATCTTCGACCAGCTTCAGGCGAACTTGAATATTTACAATGATATAAACTTAGAATTATTTCGTTATTCTCTTGTCTTAAAGCGACTAGATCAGCAATTTCACCACTGCCATCATCATTAATTATTATTTCAAATTGATCTTGAATCATACTCAAAGTTTGAAATTGGACAGTATTTTTAGTTTGGGCTTTCCCCATTGATTCTTTAGTAATATCTACAGTCCAATTAATTTGATTCAAACCATCTACATCGAAGGTATTGTCTATTAAATTTATTTGGATCAAATAACAGTTATAACTCATTGAACCATCAACATAATGGATCCTAACTGGATCTTTCACCATTTTTTCCTCGAAAGAAATAGTTGAACTATGAGTCTTAATAGATATTAAACTTCCTTCAACATGTTCATACATGTAGCCTGAGGGAAATTGATCTGAAATATTTAAGCGATATAAACCAAAGAGATCTTCTGTATAGATTTTTATATAAAGTTGCTCAGATTCATCCTTAAAAACGTTTAGATCAGCTAAAAACAAAGGAATTTCTGTCTGATCAAACAAAATATTTACTTTATCTTCAAATGCATTTTGTAGCGTTTCTCCCCATTCTGCAAACAGAGGGTAATATTTATACGCTTTATTAATTCGAATTGGTTTTAGAAAGTCTTTAACTAAATTATTCACATCTATTTCATCTTCAGAGTGAATTTTATCCCAAGCATTCTGACTCCATTCTTGCCAATCAACAAGATTCCCTGCTTTTGGTGACCAAATCTTTCCTTTCTTTTGTGAACATCCCCAAATGATATACGCTGAATTATCAGGAGACTTTCCCTTGGGAGATTCTAGGCAGCCAACTTATAAAAGTCTTCGGCCATTTGATTTGGTGTCTTAAAACCCAAACCCTTTTGAATTCTTCGATGATTATAAAATAATTCAATGTATTTTATAATATCTGCTTTGGCTTCTTCTCTGGTTTGATAGTTGTAATGATGCACTAACTCATTTTTCAGTATTCCCCAAAAGCTTTCAATCGGTGCATTATCGTAACAGTCTCCGCGCTTGCTCATTGAACCTTGAAAACCATATTGCTCAAGTATATTTCGATATTCATGGCTGCAATATTGACTTCCTCTGTCTGAATGCACAATCAGTTCTTTGGTTGGTTTTTGATTGTGAATAGCCATATTTAGCGCATTACAAACAAGCTGTGTTGTCATGCGCTCATTTAAGCTATAGCCAACCACTTGCTTCGTGTAAAGGTCTTTTACCGCTGCTAAGTACAGCCATCCTTCAACAGTCCATATGTACGTAATATCACTTGACCATGCTTGATTTGGTCTAGTCATTGAGAATTGTTGCTCCAGCAGGTTTTCATAGATCGCTCGATTATGGTCACTATTCGTAGTCCTTTTAAAACGCTTGTGTCGCTTACAATACAGGTGGTTCAGCGCTTTTATCTGACGTACAGCGTACATACTCATTTTTATGCCCTGAGCTTGTAAGTATTTGGTTAATCGAATATAACCATAGCTCTGCTTTGTCTCCTCATGGGCTATTTTCACCAATATCGTCTGTTGATTTCGTTGAATCGTTCTTTTGCTCACGCCTCTCTTGGGCCAATCATAAAAACATGAAACTGAAACATGAAGTAATCGAGCCATTAAGGTAATTGGAAAAGAATATCTTTTTTGTTTCATATAGGCGTACCTTACTGACTTTCTTTGGCAAAGTACGCTGCTGCCTTTTTTAAAAATTCACGTTCCATTTCAGCTATTTTGAGCTGTTGTTTGAGTTTTTTATTTTCTTCGAGTAGAGCGTTTAGATCAGGTGAATACTGTTTTGTACCTGCTAAAGTTCCAGCCTTTGCTTTGGTATTCCAATTTGAAAGAGTTTGCATTGAAATGCTAAGTTGTCTGGCTGTTTCCGAGACATTGCCTTGATTGGCTTCAATTAATTTGATGGCTTCAGCTTTAAATTCTGTGGTGTAAGTCTTGTGTTTCTTGCTCATGGTAAACTCCTGATGAGTGTGTTTAGTTTACCAAGTTAAAACCTCCTGTTTTTTCAGCACACATCACATCAAAAGGTGTATCTAAATCAGTCAAAATCTTCCAGTAATTTTTATTTTCAGTATCAAGTTCTACAAAAGCATTGATAATCGTTTCAGGCAGTCCTATCTGTTGCATATAATTTGATGCAATTTTTTTTCTTGCTAATTCATACTGAGGCAGTTTTAGGGTTATTCTTGTCATGTTACTAATTTCATAAAATTAAAGTAATGAAATATTTATATAATAAAATTATTAAGTTAACAACTATTAATTGGATGTAGACTTCTCTAAAATTTGTTCTTAAATACAATCCATCTATAATTTAGTTTAGCCAAGAATTTCTATTTTTTTGCATACTAACAAATCAATTTTTTTAATAATGTTGTCTTAATTATTTACAATAGGGCTTTGTTCATTTTCTAACAAACGCTTTTTATCTTCATTTGATAAAAGGTTAAACATAGCCATCATTTGCATTGCTTGTTCAGCGTAAAGTTTATCTAATAAACCATTAGTAATTTGAAGTTCTTGACGATATTTATCTTTCATAGAGGCCTCCTTAGCTTTTTCTTTACGTAATCTATCAACTTCATTCAGAGTCTTATCTTTTTTAGAATTTAAGATTTCACGATTTTTTGAAATTTCAATTTTATCAATGATATCAGGATATCTGTAAGCTGCTCCTAGGCTTAAGCCTGCCTCTTCTTGAACTGATTTAATATGGCACTGTTGCAAATAGGCTGACATGATAAGCTAAATATCTTATTTATTTCGAGATACAGCAGATGAATCCCTTCCACGGTCGGCACTTTCAAGGTGAAATCATTCTTTGGGCTGTTCGTTGGTATTGTAAATATGGCATCAGCTATCGTGAACTTCAGGAAATGCTCGCTGAACGTGGAGTGAATGTTGATCACACCACAATTTATCGCTGGGTTCAGCGTTATGCTCCAGAAATGGAAAAACGTTTACGTTGGTATTGGGGTAATCCTACAGATCGACATTTATGGCATCTGGATGAAACTTACGTAAAAGTGAATGGCAAATGGGCATATCTATACCGTGCAGTTGACCAACGTGGCCATACTCTTGATTTCTATCTTTCTGCTAGACGAAATACCCATTCAGCTTATTGTTTTCTTGGTAAGATTTTGAATCATGTCAAAAAATGGCAGATTCCACGAGTCATAAACACTGATAAGGCTCATACCTATGGCCGTGCTTTGTCGCGACTAAAACAGGAAGGAAAGTGTCCTGAAGACTTGGAGCATCGACAGATTAAATACAAGAATAACGTGATTGAATGTGTGAACCGTACCGGGTTTGTCGGAGACTTTTTTATTTAAGTTAGGCCACCTGACCTAACGGGTTAATCTTATCATAGTACATTGCTTCAAACTCAAAAGGCGATACATAACCCAGTGCACTGTGTACACGCTTTTTATTGAACCAATCTACCCAGTTTAGTGTCGCAAGTTGTACATCTGCTAAACCTTGCCAATCTGCTTTTAGATATTCAATCACCTCTGTTTTGTATAAGCCATTCACCGTTTCAGCCAAAGCATTATCGTATGAATCACCAGTCGTACCGACTGATGCTCGTAAATTTGCTGCTTCTAAACGATGGGTATAACGAATGGAAAGATATTGCACACCTCTGTCGGAATGATGAATCACATTCTTTGGCATGCCTCGATCATGCAATGCTTGCTCTAATGCATCGAGCACCATATCTGTATTCATTCGTGTAGATACTTTCCAGCCAACAATTGCTCGTGAGAACACATCAATAATAAAGGCGGTATAGACCCAGCCTGAATGAGTTTGAATATACGTAAAGTCACTGACCCACAGTTGGTCAGGATGATCAGCAGTAAAATTACGTTTCACTAAATCATCTGCTCGTTTTTGGTCATCTCGGCTACGGGTGGTTTGTTTGTTCTTACCTCGCCAAACACCTTGTATACCTAGCTTTTTCATTAATCGAGCAACAGTACAGCGTGCAATAATATAGCCTTCACGTTTCAGTTTTTGCCAGACTTTACGTACACCATACCGACCTGAACTTTCCTTCCAAATTCGTTTAATCTCCTCAGCATGATGCAAGTCATGTAAATCTCGCTTTGCTCGATGTTCTGGATTTTCGCAGAGATCTAGAGTCCGGTAATAGGTTGAGGGTGCGATCGGTAAAATTCTACAAATCGCCTCGACTCCGTACAGCTCTTTATTATTATGGATAAAATCCACCATTATTTGTGTGGGCGGTCGAGCTCCGCCTGGGCGAAAAAAGCGGCTGCTTTACGTAGAATCTCATTGGCGCGTTGCAGTTCTTTATTTTCACGTTCGAGTTGTTTAATACGTTCTTGATCTGAAAGCTGCTGTACTTTAACTGGATTTAGTTTATCTAAATATTTTTGATACCAAACACGTAGTGTTTCAGGAGTACAACCTATCTTGGGAGCAATAGCGGTGATCGCAGCCCAATTCGATGGATAATCTTTTTCAGATTCAATCAATAATTGAACCGCTCTTTCTCTGATTTCAGGGGTATATTTTAATTTTGTCATCGGGATAGTCTCTCAGAATATTGACTCTCCGACAAACCCGGTACGGTTCAGTGATCATGGCAAGCTCAAACGAATCATCAAGGCTACGTTGGGATTCAAGTCTATGAAAACGGCTTATGCCACAATTAAAGGTATTGAGGTTATGCGTGCTCTACGCAAAGGACAAGCTTCATTATTTTATAACGGTAATATTCTAGGAGAAGTTTGGCTAGTAAATAGAGTTTTCGGTCTCTAAGCTTTTTTGAAGGGAAAATCATCGACTCAGATCCCTATTTGCAACAGTGCCTTTAATATTTAGTTTAAATCGACCTGTTAAACGTTCAGGTTGTCCTTTTTCTAATCGTTCAAGAGCATCAAGTAATTGTTGTCTAGTAACTTCGGGATTTCTAATCTTTGCCATATAAAAATACCTATTAAAGTTGATCTCTCGGGACTGTCATAATTTTATAAGGTTCAAAGTTTAAGTTCATACTCTGCATTATTTTTTCAGCAGCTTGGATGCGTATTTTGTGAAATTCGTAAATGTCATCGGATAACTGTCCTTCAATGCTTAGAACCTCTAATATGTTTATACTTTCTTGTCTTACAGCTTGAGCATAAGCTGTACTTTCAATAATTGACCAATCACAATCTACACATTCAGGAAATTCTATACCAATTCTCATACTACATGCACGATTGATACAGTACATTCCTGGAGCAATAGCATGGATGTGTTTTCTTCCTGATTTGATTTCTTTCTCAAAGTATTTAGATGACATATCCCTATCATTAAAATCTTGTTGGTACAAAAATTTGCCATAACCTCCACCCAAATTATGTCCAAGCTTTGCTTTCAATGAAATATTAGAAAGTAAATTAGCTTGCTGTCTAATTTTTTCTTGCTCTAGGCTTTGTTGCACAAAGATTTAAAAGTTAAGACTTCTCATATCTACTCAAATTTAAGTGACAACTCGGGTATGTGGTCTGCCTAAGTCCGTAAATTTATTTAATACTGCCATACGTGCATGAATCTCATTGACTTGGCTTTGAAAATTTCTCGCACTGAGTTTATCCCCCAATAATTTGATGCAATGCATCTTGGTTTCAACCAAACTTCGCCGATGATAGCCTGACCATTTCTTCCAAATAGTTCTTCCTAAACGTTTAACTGTTCGAAGCAACTCATTGCGTTCTAGCGAGCTCATCTTTTTATCTTTCCATGGCTTCGCATTTTTTCTTGGTGGAATCACTGCATGTGCTTGCCGATCCGCAATGACCTGTCGGCACTGTTTGGTATCATAAGCTCCATCGGTATAGACGGAGTCAACTCTCTCATCTTGTGGAATCTGATCGAGTAAATCACCAAGTACCTGTGAATCACTCACATTGTTGGTTGTGAGCTGAACAGCGCGTATTTGTAAGGTTTTAGCATCTATACCCATATGTAATTTACGCCATTGGCGACGATATTCAGACTGATGTTTTTTACGCTTCCATTCACCCTCACCTAAGAATTTCAGACCTGTAGAGTCAACGATTAGATACAGTCCATCACAACTTTTTTGATAGCTAATCACAATATCAATATGCTGTTGTCGTCTACAAATTGTAGTGTAGTCTGGCGCTATCCAATTTAACCCACAAAGATGGATGAGACTTTGAACAAAGCCAGTGACCATGCGTAAAGACAATCGGAAGAGAGATTTAATCATTAGGCAGCATTGGATAGCTGCGTCGGAGTAAGTTTGATTTCGTCCTTGTTTGCCTTTTGATGGGGCATACCATTGCGTAGCAGGATCAAACCAAATGGCAATATTTCCACGATTAATGAGAGCTCGGTTATATGAAGACCAATTGGTTGTGCGATAAATTTTAGGTGTCGACTTATTCATTTGAAAATTATATTGTGGAATAAGCCTTTAGAGATAGGTTTGTGCAACAAAGCCTCGTTAAACGCCCGCCGGTTCGACAAGCCGGTCAAGGGGTCGGTGATCGCCATACGCAGCAACTGCTGCTCCATTTCCTTGCGAGAAGAGATGTTGAGCAGAGTGCCGACTATCAGTTGCCTGCCCGCGTCACCCAGCCATCGGCCGCGATCCAAAACCCAAATCCAAACGCCGGATCGATGACGAACGCGGTACTCGCACTCCAATCGCTCCGACGGGTTTTCTTGATAAGCGCGCACCTTTGCCAGAACGACCGGTAAATCCTCCGGGTGAATACGCGCTTGCCATGCGGCATGGGTGGCGCCAATCTTCTCGTCGTCGGAGGTGAAGCCGAACATCGCCAGACTGCGGGCAGAAAGCCTGAAGCTGTCGGTGGCGATATCCCATTCCCAGAACCCCAATTCTGCGCCTTCCAGGGCGATGGCGATCCGTTCGTTGTCGTCGATTTTCGCTTGTTGGCGAAGCTTCAGCTCGTCGCGCCTCTGGCGATTGGTACGAGCAAAACCCCACGCGCAACCGCCATGCCAATATTGGCAAGTAGCGACACCATCAACCCAATGGCCGGCCCGTTCATGGTCTATCCCCACCTGACTCACTGAGTGTCTGCCGTAATTCCTCGATCCGGCGGTTGACGTAGTCGGCATTGATGCCCAGCATCAACAGCACCTGCTCGGCCAGCCCCAGTCCCAAAGCCAGGTACAACGGGTACAGCCTGACATTGGGCAGATTACGCAAAAGCTGGGCATCCGTTACGCGGTCAGTGGCCACCACCAAGGGCAAGGTCGGGCGGCGTTCGAGGACCGCTCGCGCAATGCGCTCGGCCGTCTGCGGACGAACAAGCGTCAGCACCACCAGACGGGCATGGGCCAATCCGGCGGCGGCCAGGGTGTCGAGCCGACTGGCATCGCCATACGACACCGGCGCCCCCATCGCACGACCCGCTTCGACCCTTTGGCGGTCCGATTCCAGCAGCAAATGCGGCACGCCTGCCAGACGCAGCGTTCGACTCAGCAGCAGCCCGACTTCATCCGCCCCACAGATGATCACATGGTCGCGCAACGACCGCGCCCGCTCGGCGACTTCGCCTTCTTCGGCCTGCGGTGGCTGACCGAGTGCGCCCGAGCGGCTGAATGCCCGCGCCCAACGGTCATGGTGTCGGATCAGGAGCGGCGCCAACCCCATGCTCAGCACCAACGCGATCAGCATCGGTTGCACCACGTTGGCGGCAACCAAGTGCTGCTGCATGACCATGCCCAGGAGCAGCAGCGCAAACTCGCCGCCATGCCCCAGCACGATGCCTGTGCGCCAGGCGTCGAGCGCCGACAGGCGGGTTGCGCGCAGAGCCAGAAAGTTCAGCCCCATCTTGAGAGGCACCAAGGCCAACAGCCAGCCCAGTACCGCCAGCGGTGCAGCCACGATCTGCGCGACATCCAGCTGCAAGCCGATGGTCACGAAGAACAGGCCCGACAGCACATCGCGAAACGGCCTGAGGTGGCTTTCCATGTGGTGCCGGAAGTCGCTCTCGCCCAGCACCATCCCGGCGAGGAAGGCCCCCAGGGCGGCGGATACGCCGACCGCGTGCGCAGCGGCGGCGGCAGCCACCACCACGCACAAGGAGACGAGCACGAACGATTCCTCGTGGCCCCGCCGCGCCACCCAGCCCAGCAGACCATGCAACAGACGGCGCGAGGCGAGGGCCGCTGCCGCGAACAGCAGCAGCACACCGAATACTTCGAGCAGCACATGCTCGATCTTCGGCGACTCGCCGCGCGCCCAGATCGCCAGCAAGGCCAACAGGGGCACGCTGGCCAGGTCCTGAAAGACCAGCACGGCGATGGCACTGCGGCCGTGGCGGGTGGTGAGCTCGCCTTGGTCGGCCAGTTGTCGGCTGACCAGCGCCGTGGACGACATGGCCGCCGCAGTGCCGAGCAGCACGGCGCTCTGGCCGGGCTGCCCCAGCCACATCAATAGCAGGATCAGCGGCGGGGCCACGGCGATCATCTGCAGAGCGCCCGCCATCAGCACTGTCCTGCGGGCGAGCCAGAAGTGTCCGAGGGAAAATTCCAGTCCGACCATGAACAACAGCAGCGCCACGCCCAGCTCGGACAGAAAGCTCAGCGTCTCCCCCGGCGCGATCACGCCGATGACTGAGGGGCCCAGTACAACGCCGACAGAGAGATACCCCAGCAAGGCGGGCACTCTGAACGCCGCCGTCGCCATCGCCGCCAGGCTGCAAGCCGCCAGCAGGATTAACGTAGCACCAAGCAAGCCCTGCATCGGTCAGCGTCCCACTTGCGTCGACGTCCAGCGCACGATGTCCTGCGTGCCCATCGCGCCGGCCTGACGGGCGATCTCCCGCCCACTCTGGAACAGGGCGAGCGTCGGGATGCTGCGGATACCGAACTGCGCGGCCAGGTGGGGCTCAGCCTCGGTATTCACCTTCGCCAGCCAGATCCTCGGTTCGAGCTGGTTCGCCGCTTGCTGGAACTGTGGCGCCATCATCTTGCACGGCCCGCACCATGGCGCCCAGAAATCGACCAGCAGCGGCAGATCGCTGCGCTCCACGTGGCGCGAGAACGTCGCCGTGGTCAACTCGATGGGCTCGCCCGTGAACAAGGGCTGCTGGTAGCGGCCACAGTTGGGATGTTCCGATAGCTTCGCAGTCGGTACGCGGTTGATGGACTGGCAATGCGGGCAGACGAGGTGAAGATCATTCTTCATGGTTCGCCTCCTTGGACCACAGTGAGGCTGCCTCGCTTCGGGTCACAGACAATGCCGACCAATCAACGCCTTGGAGCCAATCGTTCCCGTTTTTGCTTACTCCGGCCTCTTCCAGATGAGCAGCGATGAATGCTTCGGCCTGCATGAGCCACCTTCGGACAGCATCTTCCTTATTAGGAATCAGCAGGATTTCAGAGACGCTGCTGGCATTCAGCCCGTCCACACGGATAAGCAGAAAAATGCGCCGCCACAAACGCGGCATGTCCTTCAGCAGGTCAAATGCAAAAGCGAACTCGCTCGACCGATCAATCAGCTCCTCCTGTTCCGCGATCGTTGCGACATCGGGATGCTGACTGCCAGCGAAGATATCGGCCAGCTTGAGTGTGTCATCGGGCTGATAAAATTCGAAGATTTCCTCTTCCACCATGGCCTCGGCCACGTCTTGGGCATCCGGTTCGACCGGCGCGTCCAGAGAAACGAATTCGCCAAATTGCCGGCTGCTTGCCACTTCGTTATCCAGGACGGCGAACAGATGCTTCAAAAGACCGGTGTAAGCCTTTTTTTCCCCCGGCACGGATTGCCATTCCACCTCAGCTCGGACAATCGCTTCATCCACCACGTCGCGTAGCGTCGGATAATCGCGCGGTAAATCGCCGACGGCCCGCAGATAAGCCAGCTCACGCCTTGCGACAGCCTCAAGTTTCGACAGTAGAGGCATTCGGGTCACCTCGGCCTTATGGGCGGCTGATGCGGGTTTTGCGGCAATCCGCACCTTGAGCTCGCGCAAGCGCTCGCGTCGTGCTTTGCGCTTGATTTGATCCTGAGCATGCAGTCGGTCAAAATGCTTCTTGGCCTGACGGAACAACGACTTTGCGAGCATCTGCGCGAGGGGCGTCAGCTCGTCATGTGATGCAGTAACGCTGACAATCTTTTTGCCGGGCAGGTGCATATAGCCACTGGCCAGAAATTGCCGCTTGATCTTGTCGCGATCAAGGATGATTTGAAGTTGCGCTGAATCTTTAGTGTGTTTGTCGAGCAATGGCTTGAGGGCGTGCTCGATCACATTTCCCAAAGCTCTCTGCCAAGGTTCATGAAACTCTTTGTCGATAGCTCGATAGCTATATTGCATCTGCATGTATGACTCCTTCGATGTCATTTCTATGGAGGTATGAATCGAGGATGCTCATATCCATAGATTTTGGTTTGGCACGCTCTTACCCCAGGCGCGTTTTGCGAAGACTCCAACTAAAGAACAAAAGCGTGACGCCATAGACTGCCGCATGGAAACCCAACAGCCAGCCTGCGGCCACGAATGACTCGACCGGACGGGTAAAAAATATCCACAAGACGATAGCGCCAAGTATAATCGAGAGCAGTCCACTGAGGGCAAGCCAGATTTCACCCTTGATTTCCCGACGCAGCCGAACGGCGGCGGATATCTCCAGCACACCGGTGAAAATCGCCCAGAAGCCCACGCTAGCCCATAAAAAAGAAGCCAAGACTATCGTGGCGACCCAAGGAGCAACCAGGACGACGACGCCCGTAAGTATGCCGACAATGCCGCTGAACAGCAGCCAGCCCCAGCGCTCTTTTTTCTGGATATGGCGCACCGCTGCAAACAAGTTGAACGCGCCATTGACCAAGGAAAATGCGCCGAACATGATGGTCATGGCCAACAGAGCCGATTGTGGCATCCAGAACGCGAGGGCTGCAAAAATCAATGCCAAGACACCGCGCAGCACAAAAAGCCACCAATTTTGGCTCAGCGAACACAGTGCTTTGGTGGGGTCATCCGCATTGGAATTGGCGATGGTATCTGTGTTCATGCAATATCTCCTAAAGATCTATACAAAATAAAAAATCAAACACTCATGGGACAAGAGAGGGGGCGCTATGCGCCCCCTCTCCAGCGGTTTCAGAACAACTTGGACAGTTTTGCCTTGACTTCATCGAGCCAGCCTTTTCCGCAGCCTCCCCCTCCCGTCTTTTCCTTGATTTTCTTGAGTTCAGCGTATAGGGGCTCAAAGTCCTTCCTTTTACCATAGCCCAGCAGTTCTGCCATTTCCAACTGCTGCCGGGCTTCGTTCAACAATGTCTCCAGGCGCTCATTGGATGCTTCGCTGCGCTGACCATCTTCTACCAGGGGCTCTGCGCGCTTCAGGAGCAGCTTCGCACGCAGGACGGGCAGCGGAAGCACGCTGCGCTCCTCGACCAGCGTGCTGAGCGCTGACTGCAGCGCGGCTTTGGCTTCTTCGATCTTGCCCTGATCGATCAGCGGCACGACTGCCTTCACGGCTGCGGGATAGGACGCCAAAGGGATGTTGGTGACTGTGATCACGATTTCACTGGCCAGCAAAGCCAGCACGTGGCGAGCCCGTTGCACCTCGCCATGTTTGAGGGCATCCAGCGCCTCGTCGGTCATCGCCTCAATGGTTTCCGTGTTGGCGAACAAGTCGTGCACGATGGTGCGCACATCAACGCCGGCCAGGGCGAGCGTGGGTTCGCGCGCGACGATCAGCTCCAGCTTTCCCGTCACTTCGGCCAGCGTTGCCAATGCGCGTGCAGTGTCCTTGCCGTCAAGTGCGGCCAGCGCTGATTTGGTCAGCGACAAGGCCGAGACGGCCTCATCGAGGACTTGTTTACGTTTGTCTGCCGCCTGCGAGTCCGTTTCCTTCTGAACCTCAGGCTGTACCTCCGTGACGACTTCAGGCTTGGCCTCTGGACTGACAGGAAGGCTGCTTACCGCGGCCTGTTCGTTTATTCCTTCGTTCGTCGCATTGGGATTCGGTGTTTGCTCATTCATGGTGATATACCTCGTATGAGATAGTGAAAATAGGCGAATCTATTGGGGCTGAATGCGAACATCGCGAGACTGACCGACAGAGCAGTCAGCCCCTTCATCACCTCAAAACAGCTTTTGGATGCGCGTCTTCAACTCGTCGAACCATCCCTTGCCGCTTTTGCCACCAGCCGACTTTTGCTCAATGAACTTCACCTGATCGAAGATGGGTTTGAAGTCTGCCTTCTTGCCATAACCCAGGATCTGCGCCATCTCGATCTCCGTGCACACGGACGACAGCAAGGTGCTGAGCTCCTCGTTCTGCTTGGCATCGCGCTTGTCGGTCTCGGCCAGCTTTTCAGCTTTTGCGATCGCGGCTTCGGCCCGTAGCACGGTCAGAGGAAAGGCGACCGAGGTCACCACCAGGGTGTTCAGTGCTCGGGCGAGTTCCGCTTTGGCGTTGTCGATCTTGCCGCTGGTCAGCGACTGGCCGGTGGCACGTCCCACCAGGTGCGCCAGGCCGGCAAACGGCGCCGATACGGTCTGGGGCATCGTAGGCGTGAGGTCCTGCCGAACAGCAGGATCTGCCCCCGGAAACAGCCGCCGCGCCCGCCGCTGGTAACGGTTGATGCAGAACAGCCCATACAGCAGCGAACCGCCCAGCGGCAACAGCGCGATCAGCAGCACCCACAGCGTGGCCGATCGAGGGTCACGCTTGAAGATGACCGTGTGCCCCGCTGTGGGGATAGTGACCGCCAGCGGCACGAGGGTGGCTGCCCATGTCAGCCCGTTGGGGTCGGACACGACAGCCCCCATCGCTCAAGATTCGCCGCCCGCTGACTTCTTCTTGCGCGCAGGCTTGCTCGCGTCGCTCGGCGGCGTCTCGGCCGGCTTCGCGGCATCGGGCTTCTCAGGCTCGGCCGCCTTCGCGGCATCGGGCTTCTCAGGCTCGGCCGGCTTCGCGGGTGGCTCCTGGCACTCGCAGACCACCCGTTCGGCCTTGTCGTCCCAGCGGGCGCTGGCGTGATCGCCCTTGCCAATGCCGCCGCCGAGCATCTCGCGCGCCAGCGTCGTTTCCAGTTCGCTGCGGATCAGGCGCTTGAGTTCACGCGCACCGAACTCCGGCTTGTAGCCTTCTTCCGCGAAATGGTCGATCAGCGTCTGATCGAAGGTGAGCGTCACGCCCTGGCTGGCGGCGTTGCGGGCCACACGATCGAGCTGCAGGCCGACGATATGGCGGATCTCCTCCTTGCCCAGCGCATGGAAGACGATGATCTCGTCGATGCGGTTGAGGAACTCGGGGCGGAAGTGTCCGCGCAGCACGTCCATCACCTCGAACTTGGTCTTCTCGTATTCCTCGCCGGCGGCGTCACGGGCCTTCAGCCGACGCTGGATGATGTCCGAGCCCAAGTTCGAGGTGGCGATGATGATGGTATTGGTGAAATCCACCACCCGGCCCTTGCCGTCGGTGAGCCGCCCGTCGTCGAACACCTGCAGTAGGATGTTGTAGACGTCGGGGTGAGCCTTCTCGATTTCGTCCAGCAGCAACACGCTGTAGGGCTTGCGCCGCACCTTCTCGGTGAGCTGACCGCCTTCGTCGTAACCGATGTAACCTGGAGGCGCCCCCACCAGACGTGCCACGGTATGGCGTTCCCCGTACTCGGACATGTCGATGCGCAGCAGCGCACCTTCATCGCCATAGATGGACTCGGCCAGCGCCTTGGCGAGCTCGGTCTTGCCCACCCCGGTCGGGCCCAGGAACAGGAAGGTAGCCACCGGTTTGCTACCTTCGCGTAAGCCCGCGCGAGACAGCCGCACGGCATCGGCCACGGCACGGACCGCCTCGTCTTGTCCCACTAGGCGCTCGTGCAGCCGTTGTTCCAGGTGCAGCAGCTTTTCGCGCTCTTCCACCGTCAACTCGTTGACTGGGATGCCGGTCAGGCGCGAAACGATCTGGGCCACGTGTTCTGCCTTGACTTCGGCACTGCCAGAGGCCCGCTCCCGCTCCCAGCCCTCGATCAGCTTCTTGAGCTCGGCCTCCTTGGCCTCGATGCGCTTGCCGAGCTCGGCGGCCTTGTCGTACTGCTTGCGCGCGGCCACGTAATCCTGTTCACGCCGCAGCTGGTGCAGTTCGGACTCCAGCTCCTGCACGGCCACCGGCCGGGCCGTGGCCGACAGCTTCACGCGCGCGGCCGCCTGGTCGAGCAGGTCGATGGCCTTGTCGGGCAAAAAGCGGGCGGTGATGTAGCGGTCGGACAACTCAGCCGCCGCGATGATCGCGTCCTCAGAGATGCTGACCTTGTGGTGCGCCTCGAAGGTGTCGCGCAGGCCGCGCAGAATCATGATGGCCTGTGCCACTGTCGGCTCGGGCACCGTCACCGGCTGGAAGCGCCGCTCCAGCGCGGCATCCTTCTCGATGTATTTCTGGTACTCGTTGAGCGTGGTGGCGCCGATCAGGTTCAGCTCGCCGCGCGCCATCATCGGCTTGAAGACGTTGGCCACGTCCAGCCCGCCTTCGCCACCGCCCTGGCCGGCACCGACGATGGTGTGCACCTCGTCGATGAACAGAATCAGCTCGCCCTGGTGCTCGGAGATCTCCTTCAGCACCTTTTGCACGCGCTCCTCGAACTCGCCGCGATACTTGGCGCCGGCCACCATGGCGTTGATATTGAGTTCCACCAGGCGCTTGTCGCGCAAGGTCTCGGGCACTTCACCGGCCACCATGCGCTGCGCCAGCCCCTCGACGATGGCGGTCTTGCCCACGCCCGGCTCGCCGATCAGCACCGGGTTGTTCTTCTTGCGCCGGGCCAGCACCTCGATGGTGGTCTCGATCTCCTGCGCACGGCCGATCACCGGGTCGAGCTTGCCGTCATGCGCCATCTTGGTCAGGTCACGTGAGTACTTGTCGAGTTCCGGCGTGTTGGTCGGCGTCTCGGCGCGGCCATCCTCGGCGCCCTTGCCGACCACCTTGCTGACCTGTTGGCGCAGCGCCTGCGGCGTCAGGCCGTAACGGCGCAGCAGGTTGGCGGCCAGCCCTTCGCCTTCCTCGGCCAGACCGACCAGGAAGTGCTCCGGACCGACATAGGAATGGCCGAGTTCATTGGAGGTCACGAAAGCGCGGCTGAGCGCATCCTTCACGCGCGGCGACACGCCGATCTCGCCCTCGAACGGCTTGTCCCCGCGCTTGGCCTCGGACTCGATCTGCCGCTTGAGGTCATCGACCTTGATCTTGAACTGACCCAGGATGGTCTTGACCACGTCGCTGTCGGCCAGCGCCAGCAGCAGATGTTCGGTATCCACCTCGGCGCGGCCAAATTCGGCAGCGTGTTTGGCGGCCTCCTGCAGCAGGGCTTCCGACTGTTCGCTGATGCGGCTGGCCAAACCACTGCCGCGACGGCGCGGCGCACCCGAACCTGCGGCGGCGGGCTCGCCGAACGAGGCATCGACCACGTCATCGGTATCGGCGGCCATCGGCGTCGCGTCGTCGCCGATGCGGAAGAAGTCACTGCCGAGGAAGTCCTCGAATAGGCCGCTGCGCGAGCCGAACAAGGCTTCCAGCGGCGAGACGGTGCGCTTTTGCTGGCGCACCAGTTGACGGTAATGGTCGTCACACAACAGCATGGTGCTGTGACGACCGTTGAGATTGGCTTCCACCCGCACGGTGGCGGGTTGGCCGCAGACCTGGCATTGTTTTCTGTCCATGCTGATACTCCTGTAAAGATTGATCTGAAGAGGCACCGCCGATCACGGTGCCTCATTTCTTTTTGGTTTTTGAGAAAAACGCGCTGCCCCGCGTCAGCCGTTGATCGGGATCGAGCGCCCCTGCTTGGGCGTACTGGCCTCGCGCTTTTCCATCGTGATCGTGAGCACGCCGTTCTTGAAAGCGGCCTTGATCGTGTCCTGGTTGGCATCGGCCGGCAGGTTCAGAGCGCGCTGAAAGCTACCGTAGGAGCGCTCCACCCGGTGGAAACCGCCGTCTTTCGTTTCCTGCTCCTGACGCTTTTCACCGCGCACCAGCAGCACGTCGTTGTCGAGCGTGATCTGGATGTCTTTTTCGTCGACGCCGGGTACTTCCAGGGCGATCTTGTACTGCTTGTCGGTCTCCTGGATGTCCAGCGCCGGCTTCAGCATGCCCGGCCAGTCCGACGGCCAGCGTGGCATGGCCAGCGTCGGGAAACCGAAGCCTCGAAACGCGTCGTCGAACAGGCGGTCGATCTCGCGATGCAATTGCAGGATGGGACTGACGGGCCCACCCGACACCTGCAGGTCATTGCGCTGCACCGGCAGCGAGGCAGTGCTCTGTTGTTCTTCCTGCTCCTTTTTGAACCAGTTCCAGGGAGCCAATTTCTTGAAATCAATGTCCATGTCACACCTCCAGAAGAAAAATTGAAGACTCTCGCTCACTCCGCTTGCCGACTTTCAAGTACGCTGCCAATTCATCGAGCGTGAAAATCACCTGTAGGTGCGCTTTCATTTCGCCCTCTCCAATCGCGTCGCTTTGCGGTTCCGGCCAAGGAAATCCTTGCAAGACTTTGTAAGATACTGCGCTTATCAGGAAAGAATATCAACATTCAATGTACAGCGATCTCCCGCCCCATTGATGCAGGTCGACTGCTCAGACAAGGTGCAGCGGGGCGACCTGATCAGGCCAACGTGCGGAATTGCCTAGTCGTCGCTGCGGATCGCGTTCCAGAGTCGGGTCGAAACACTTCCGTTGCCCCAGACAACGTATAGTAAGCACGCAAAAAAACCAATACAATACCGATACCAATACAATACATTTTAGAAAGAAAATATTAGCCAAGCTTGAAGAAGGCCAATCTATTCGAGCGGTTGCTCAGCACTTCGAAATGGCTTTGTTGCACAAACCTATCTCTAAAGGCTTATTCCACAATATAATTTTCAAATGAATAAGTCGACACCTAAAATTTATCGCACAACCAATTGGTCTTCATATAACCGAGCTCTCATTAATCGTGGAAATATTGCCATTTGGTTTGATCCTGCTACGCAATGGTATGCCCCATCAAAAGGCAAACAAGGACGAAATCAAACTTACTCCGACGCAGCTATCCAATGCTGCCTAATGATTAAATCTCTCTTCCGATTGTCTTTACGCATGGTCACTGGCTTTGTTCAAAGTCTCATCCATCTTTGTGGGTTAAATTGGATAGCGCCAGACTACACTACAATTTGTAGACGACAACAGCATATTGATATTGTGATTAGCTATCAAAAAAGTTGTGATGGACTGTATCTAATCGTTGACTCTACAGGTCTGAAATTCTTAGGTGAGGGTGAATGGAAGCGTAAAAAACATCAGTCTGAATATCGTCGCCAATGGCGTAAATTACATATGGGTATAGATGCTAAAACCTTACAAATACGCGCTGTTCAGCTCACAACCAACAATGTGAGTGATTCACAGGTACTTGGTGATTTACTCGATCAGATTCCACAAGATGAGAGAGTTGACTCCGTCTATACCGATGGAGCTTATGATACCAAACAGTGCCGACAGGTCATTGCGGATCGGCAAGCACATGCAGTGATTCCACCAAGAAAAAATGCGAAGCCATGGAAAGATAAAAAGATGAGCTCGCTAGAACGCAATGAGTTGCTTCGAACAGTTAAACGTTTAGGAAGAACTATTTGGAAGAAATGGTCAGGCTATCATCGGCGAAGTTTGGTTGAAACCAAGATGCATTGCATCAAATTATTGGGGGATAAACTCAGTGCGAGAAATTTTTCAAAGCCAAGTCAATGAGATTCATGCACGTATGGCAGTATTAAATAAATTTACGGACTTAGGCAGACCACATACCCGAGTTGTCACTTAAATTTGAGTAGATATGAGAAGTCTTAACTTTTAAATCTTTGTGCAACAAAGCCCCTTCAACACCATTTAATCCTTTAAAGCTTAGTAAACAAATTCGTGAGGAATGTGTCTGGCCACCAAAATCGGATGGTATATGGGGAGAAGATCAGCAAAGTTTTAGTTATTGTCTTGCCTTAGTATCAAGAATTCATGGAATAACAACCTCTAATACCTTTAAATTTGTTTTTCAATCCAAAGGCCTACCAACACTTGTAGAAAAAATCGATGATTTCTATGATTCAAATAAAAAAATCTTGAGAATAGACTTAAGTGATGTTGGATTTGAATTTAAAGCTAGGGAAATCGTTGCAAATGTGATTGGAAGACATCTTTTAGGTCTCGCAAGGGATCGGAAATTCTCAGATAAACCGATAGTTGTTTTTTTAGATGAAGCTCATAATTTTATCGGGAAAAGCATTGGTAACGAAGATTCGATTGCCAAATTAGATTCTTTTGAGTTAATTGCAAAGGAAGGACGAAAATTTGGTTTGAATATTTGCTTAGCAACTCAGAGACCAAGGGATATAACTGAAGGCGTATTAAGCCAATTAGGCACATTAATTGTTCATAGGCTTACTAATGATCGAGATAGAGAAATTATTGAACGTGCTTGTGGTGAAATTGATAAAGCAGCTTCAGATTTTTTACCTAGTTTACAACCAGGGGAAGCTGTACTTATTGGAAACGATTTTCCGATTCCATTAACGATTAATATTCATCAACCGTCAATAATACCAAATTCAGCAGGTGCAGACTTTCAAAATAAATGGATATGATTAATCTTTTTAGAGTGTTCAATTAAAGTGAGAATCATTGTCCAAGTTGGTATGCAGCTGTGTATATTCATCTAAGTAGGAATATGCACCTAAAATTAAGATTTAAGCGAGAATCTTAGGATCTCGCTTTTTATAAACTCAGTGGACCACATTTAATCGAAATTAGTGGACTACTCTTAATTGGAATTAGTGGACTACTATTAATGATATATACAGTGTAGGAACTTTTTCATTATTGCTAATCATATCAGCGACAACATCAGCAACGAGCTCCTCTATTCCTGAGAATGCTTTAGACTGATCCGCATCATGCTAAGACAATGATGGAAACTCAGCACATAACCTGTTTAAGATGGATTAAAAGGCGTTCAATTGAACGCCTTTATTAATGCCCTGATCATACAGGGCTTTTTATGATTATGATTGAAGAAACAAAACGAGCTTTGTATTACCAACCAATGTACTTAAGAAAGCTTAAATCAAAAAGAGGATATTTCTTATGCTTAAATCTAAAGTAATAAGTTGGCAGCCTTAATTTATCAGTTCTTCGGGTAAGTCATGCCGCCTTTGCTTTTTCCAATCAACTTAACAATTAGCTGACTAAAATAACTTAACGTTTTGCTAATTAAGAAATGAATTGATTGGATATGAAAATTTTATTGATGAATGACTCAAGTGTGACAACCGTTAGAAAAACACATGAGGCTTTAAAAGGTAGAAAACTCATTGCAAGCGGCATGTTTTCAGGTGTCTTTGAAAGCGGAAATCCCAATACCGTTCTTAAATTGACTGCCTGTCCAGCCACTTATTACATGCTTAACGACGAAGCAATTAAGATTGATGACATTCACTCACCTAAATTAATCAAAAACTATGGCCAAGTTGGTGAATACCTGGTTGGCAAGAATGTGAAAGAAACAAACCTCACAAAACCAAATAAAAAATTAGTTCCATTATTTCTGTTTGAAGTAGAGCGCCTTGAGAAGATTTCAAAAGGTCCTAATCGCAGCCTTGCCTTAAACCTTACATATGAATTGCGCCGCCGTCTTGCAGGGTTAGAGCATGGTATAAGTGTACGAGGCGCCACAGCTAAAATTCTCATCGAAATGGCAAATCAGCTTCCTCAACTGAAGGACGTTCCTACCCTCTTACCTTACTTCGAAAAACTAAATAATTTCGTAGGCAGTTACGGTGATGCGTTTTATGACATCCATGCGGCAAATCTAATGCAACGTAGTGATGGAACCATTGTCTTTTCAGATCCAGTTGGCTCAATTGATATTTACACTTCCGGGCATGGCGAATTTAAACCGATCGTTAGCCTTTCGGACGTGAAGTGGACCGACGTCAAAGACCGACACCGTAAAGAGTTCCAAGCGCTTATTAATAAAATCAAACCCAATCAGCAAGCATTGAATGCCTAATTTTGATTGCAATAATAAGTAAGCACTTATTTATAATTAATGGGTATTACGTTATGATTATTGCTGAAAGTATTTTTAGCCGTATTGGCAATCTGCGCAAAGTTATGTCAGACCCTCAAATCGCCTGCCTTCTATCAGGAACCAAAGGTGTTGAGAGTGAGCATTACAAAGACTTGATTATCAAAGTCGATGACATCGTAGCCAAATGCCCTGTTACCTATCAAACAGACGGCCAAGGCGACAACGCAATATGCCAAATGCATTACTTCAAGGGAGATAGCGACGTTTACATCGTTGAATTAGACGTTGCTGGTCCACCTCATACTCAAGCATATGGAGTAATCAGACTTAATGGCGGTTATCCGGAGCTTGGATATATCGATTTAGATGAATTGATCAAATATGGGTTTGAGCTTGATTTGTATTACGCCCAACAGACAGTTGGCGAAGTTATGAGAAAACTTACCTATGAGTAAACACGACGATACCGTAAATGAAGGAGAAAAATAATGGCGCGTTACTTTGACATGTTTAGCAAAGAGATTTCTAAGGAAGAATATGAAAAGTTACGTGCCCATTTTGAGGAAGTTTTTAGAAAGCATGCCGAAAACGAACCAGACACTTTGCCGCTAAACATGTTTTCGGTGCGCGAATTTCAAAATGAAAATCTATGTGTGCAATTAATATGGCTCGGTGAAATCAGCGATAAGATAGTCTCCAGCCACTACAAGTCACAATATCCTATCTTTAAAATTGCGATCTTGAATAAACGGAATGATGACCGATGGTATGAAGAACCTTTATCCAAGACGTACAACCGGCGGTCATCAGCCGATGCGGAATATGAAGATATCCTCTTGAAATACTCCAAATGTTATTACGATGAAGAAGGTAACTTTACCTATAGTGAGGACAATATTTCAAAATGTATTCATGAGCGAATTACGGTTGAGAACCTAGAAGAAGAACAACTACCTTCCATCACCTTCAAACCGAAAACCAACTTTGATTCAGTGTGGTAACACACTGAATCTTATTATTTTACTTTACCTACAACATCGCCATCATTTCGCTTCTTATCCACACGGCGCTCAATAAACTACATACAGCAGCAAGAAAACTGCAATAACTTCAACTAATAAAGGTATGTAAGTATGAACGCAAAAGCTACTAATCAAGTAAAAGATGATGAATTACTTATATCTAATCTTTTTGATCAACTTGATATTGATGAATCAGAACTCGACATGGCTTTAGAGCCAACAGCCGAATCTGCTGCTGTTCAAGATGAAAAGCTAGTCGATGAAGAGTTGCATGATGTTGAGTTATTGGACAACTTAAATAATGGCGCGTTTGACGATCTGATTAACGAGGAAGAACTTGATTTAAATCTTGAAGCAGAAGAAACAAAACAGCCAATTGTTCCAGAAAAGCAAAATAGCGCACCTCAGAAAGTGACAACAGAAAATAAAGCTGCAAAAGAGAAACCTAAATCTACACAGCAACGTGTGACACACTACAACTCCAAGAAGTCAGAAGTTCTCTTAGACCGTCTAGGCGGTAGTGCAGACATGATTCTTCTTGAAGCGAGTGATATTGATTTACCAAATGACAAGCTTAAAGAAAAACAAGAAAACCTGTTACGTATCCTGAACAACCAACCGACGGTAATTGGTACACGAGGTAATGTTGAGACAGTTCAAAAGAAAGTAGCTGAGAAGGTCATTATCTTGTTCACCTATTTCAAGAACGGTGGAAACTTAAATAAGGTCATGAGAATCGCATTTGAGACGATTATTACAGATGGTTATATTACAACTGGTAAAGGTGGCAATCTATATAACAACCTGTTGAATACACATTACTCAGAAGGTACAGCGCGAGCGCAGGCGGGACAGATGCTCCAAATGTTCCCCCTATTGAAAATTGCAACAAAAGAAGGAAATAAGCTAATTCCAAATGAGCAGTCGCTAATTTTAGCCAAGATGAAAGCTGATCTCTTTCCAAGTGAAAAGTAATAGAAAAAAGCGGTAAAAAGGGAGTGTCAAACTCCCTTTATTTTTGCCTATGTCAAAAACACTATTTTCCTGCTTCTAATTTGCGCGCTAATTACGTTAAAAAAATTTTTATAAAGAAACACTCACGCTGAAAATAAAATTAAATCTAGCGCTTTACAACGCAAAATAGCACTGCTTATATATAAGCGCTTACTTATAAATATTGTTATACTCTTTTAAAAATATAAAACAGTAGATAGAATCCATATTATTAGTTAGCGATTACTATATATTTCCAGATAATTACATTTACTATTCACTCAACACTGGCTTTGTTGCACAAACCTAGCCTATAAGGTTTATTCAGTCCTATAATTTCAAAATGAATAAACCTACTCCTAAAACGAATTAGGTCGTCCTCATACCCAAGTTGTCACTTGAATTCTGTTCAAATGAGCAGAGTGTTATCTTTTAAATCTTTGTGCAACAAAGCCATTGGACATTAATTAATGCGTATATTGATGCTGAATATGACCAACTTTAACAAACCGCCTTTTTATTTATTTTGCTTATAAATATTTTTCTAAGCATCTGTAATTTTGATATGGGCCTTAATTTAAATTATGATACTTGAACCTGTTAATCTTTTAAAATCCAAATAAAACCTTGTATATCAATATTATTGATATGCATTTAGTGCGACAAATTTTGTCTTTCTATTTCCAATTTTGCTGAAAAAACTTTAATTTTCGGTAAACTAGTCATGTTTTATTCATTTCATCGGACATGCATAACAATGACCCAAGTACAACTGCAACAATTACAAAAACAACTTTGGAATATTGCCAATACTTTGCGCGGCACCATGGGCGCCGATGAATTCCGTGATTACATTCTGGGTTTTATTTTCTTTAAATATTTATCAGAAAAATCGGTTAATTTTGCTAATGAATTGCTGGATGGCGAAGAAGTCAGCTTTTTAGAATTAGATGAAAATAATGCTGAGCATGTGCCGTACATCGAAGAAATTAAAAAGAATGCCATTGCCGAAGTCGGTTATGCGCTCACACCCAAACAGCTATTCCATACCTTAGCCGAGCGTGGTCGTCAGGGCGAATTCATTCTGGATGATTTAACGGCAACCTTAAAATCAATTGAACAAAGCACGTTAGGCACCGACTCTGCCGATGACTTTGCCAACCTGTTTGAAGATTTGGATCTAAACTCGACCAAGCTTGGCAATAATGCCAGTGACCGTAATGCACTGGTGGCGAAAGTCCTGAGTCATTTAGATGATATTGATTTTGATATTAGTAATACCGAAGCCGATGTACTGGGTGATGCTTACGAGTACCTGATTGGTGAATTTGCCTCAGGCGCGGGCAAAAAAGCGGGGGAATTCTATACGCCGCAAACGGTATCGACCTTACTGGCGAAGATTGTCACCCAAGGCAAAGACCGTTTACGTTCAGTCTATGACCCGACTTGTGGTTCGGGTTCGTTATTGCTACGGGTAAAACGTGAAGTTAAAGATGTCGATATGATTTACGGTCAGGAGATGAACCGTACCACCTACAACTTGGCGCGCATGAACATGATTCTGCATGACGTGCATTTTGCCAAGTTCGACATCAAGCAGGAAAATACTTTGACCCGTCCGCAGCATTTAGATAAAAAGTTTGATGCGGTGGTGGCGAATCCGCCATTTTCTGCAAAATGGTCAGCCGATCCGTTATTTTTACAAGATGAACGCTTTGCTGCTTATGGCAAATTGGCGCCAAGTTCTAAAGCCGATATGGCTTTTGTACAGCACATGCTGTATCAACTGGATGACAATGGCACCATGGCGGTGGTGTTACCGCATGGCGTATTGTTCCGTGGTTCAAGTGAAGGCGTGATTCGTCAGTATTTGATTGAGCAGATGAACGTGGTGGATGCCATTATTGGTTTACCCGCCAATATATTCTATGGCACGTCTATTCCGACCTGTATTTTGGTGCTGAAGAAAAACCGTGAGAATAGCAGCAATATTCTGTTTATTGATGCCAGCAATGATTTTGAAAAGCAGAAGAACCAAAACAAGTTATTGCCTGAGCATTTGGATAAGATTGTTGCGGCATTTGAAAAGCGTGAAAATATTGAAAAGTATGCGCATGTCGCAACTTTACAAGAAGTGAAAGATAACGATTACAACCTGAATATTCCTCGTTATGTGGATACCTTTGAAGCGGAAGCCGAGATTGATTTAGATGCGATTGCAAAGCAGCTTCAAGCTTTGGAACACGACAGCCAAAAAACTGATGCCATCATTGCAGATTTCTGTAATGAGCTAGGCATTGTTTCACCATTTGCGGAGGTGAAGTAATGGCTGTGCCTAAGTTACGATTTAAAGAGTTTGATGCAGACTATACAAATACAACTTTTGAGAAACTGAAAGGGTTTTCTATTCAGTCAGGAAAATCGGAAGAGAAAGGCGATACTGGAGAATTCCCTTTTTATGGTTCAACAGGTGTGATTGGTTATAAAGATATTTTTGACTATGAAGGAAAATCAATTTTAATTGCACGTGTTGGTGCGAATGCAGGATCTTTATATCAAATAGATGGAAAATATTCTGTATCAGATAACACTCTGAGACTCACTGTATCAGATGATACGAGTTTAGATTATTTACGAGAACTACTGATAAAATTTAATCTGAATAGACTTGTATTTGGGACAGGACAACCCCTTGTAACTGGAGGAATGATAAAAAAAGTTAATATTTTTATCCCCGAATTTACAGAACAAACCAAAATAGCCTCTTTTCTATCGAACGTGGATGAAAAGATCAGCCAACTCACGCAAAAACATGAACTGCTGAGCCAATATAAACAAGGCATGATGCAGAAGTTGTTTAGTCAGCAGATTCGTTTTAAAGCGGATGATGGGAGTGAGTTTGGGGAGTGGAAGAAAGTTAAGTTTTCAGACAAATTTAAATTTCATCAAACAAACTCATATTCAAGAGCTTTATTATCCGAACAAGGTGAAATAATGAATATCCATTATGGAGATATTCATACTAAATTCTCTACCTTATTTGATATCAGTAAGGAGGTTGTGCCATTTCTAAGTAGTGAAGTGAATACAAATAAATTTGCCGAAGATCAGTTTTTGCAGGTAGGTGATTTAGTTATAGCTGATGCTTCAGAAGACTATAAAGATATTGGTAAAGCTTTAGAAATTATTCACTTAAACAATCAGAAAGTGGTTGCAGGATTACATACCTACATTGCTAGGCCAGTGCAGCCGTTTGCTTTAGGTTTTTGTGGTTATTTAATGCAAACTTTTGAAGTGCGTGAGCAAATTAAAAAATTAGCAACAGGTATTTCAGTTTTGGGTATATCCAAAACGAATATTGGGAAAGTAGAAATTAAAGTTCCTTGTCTAAAAGAACAAACCAAAATCGCTAATTTTCTATCTAGCATTGACCAAAAAATTGAAGTTGTAGTACAGCAAATTGAACAAGCCAAAACTTGGAAAAAAGGCTTGTTGCAGCAGATGTTTGTGTAGGGGGATATAGTGAATTTAGCAACATCACCTTTTGAACATTTCACACAACTTTTAGATTCTGCAAAAAAGTTTAAAGCGATACCGCGAGAAAAAACTTTTTTCGATACTGCGATTCGTAGCTATTACGAAAATCCCACCACTGAATTGCTTGAATTTTTCTTAAACCCTCAAGAATCCCATGAGTTGGGAGAGGTGTTCTGGAAAGGCTTTAGTGATGTTGTTGTAGGAATGAGCGCCCTAGAGAATTCTAGTCTAGGTCAAGTGGAAAATTTGGAGCGAGAATGCGTTACACATAACAGTAATCGTATCGACCTAATGATTGATACCGACACGTATCTCATTTTACTGGAAGCTAAAATTTATCATCATCAAAACAATCCATTTGATGACTATGTGAAATATGCTCAAACACGCTCAAAAGGCAAAGCTATCCTTGGCTTGATACTCAGCATCTCTGGTAAAAGTGAAGCCAAAAATTGGCACGGTATTTCCTACCAACAATTGGTGAATGCTGTCCGACCTTACCTTGCAGAACAAATGATGGCGAATCCCATGAATAAATGGAATTTGTTTGCACGTGAGTTTTTGCTGCATCTTGAAAGTTATTATCGTACACAGAAACTAGATATGAACCGTATCCAATTTATTTTTGATCATTATCAAGAAATACAAGAGTTACAAAAGTTGAAAACTAATACTATTCAAGAAGTTGTCGATAGTATCAGTCAGCTTCTTAATCAATCCATTGATGGTTATATCTCTAGAAACAAATATGAATCATGGGGAGGGATTCGTTTTTATAACGATGCGTGGAATAACCTGACAAATAACACTTTATACATTTATGAAAATCAAGGCGAGACAATCTTTGGGGTGAATACTTATATTTTGAATTTACCAGAAGAATTAGAGGAGCAAGCATTTTCTATTTTGAAATGCAACGATGATTCACGCTACCTCAACTGGAAAATTGAAAAATATAAAGGTGGTGCTGAACGCTGGTTATGTATCTATTGGCGTGCACCTGAAAATAATTTTGAAGCGATTCGAGATTTGATTGTGGAGAAAGCAAGTTTGTTAGATGTGATTGAAAAAACTTTAAGATAAATCAGTATATTGAATATAAAGCGAATAAGAATTTAGAGAGTAGAGGGTGAAATGACAGTACAAAGCGAATATCAACTTGAAAATGAACTGATTAGCCAGCTCAAGCAATTGGGTTATGCTGCGGTGACCATCAAGGACGAAAGCCAACTACTGTCTAACCTAAAAAACCAAGTCGAACGTGCCAATGGACTTGCGCCACTGTCAGAAACGGAATGGAAACAAATCATCAGTTTTTTAAACACGGGCACCGTGTTTGAACGCGCCAAGAATCTGCGTGATCTGTTCCCAGTCAAATTTGATGACGGGAGCAGCAAACACATCTTTTTTCTCTCGGATGACCCAAGCAAGAACATCTATCAGGTGACCAATCAAATCACCATCGATCACCGCGACTATAATGGCCGTACCAGCCGTTTTGATGTGACCTTACTGGTCAATGGTTTGCCTTTGGTACAGATCGAGCTGAAAAAACGCGGCATGGAAATTGCCGAAGCCTTTAATCAAACGCAACGCTATATTCGTGAAGCCTATTGGGCAGGGCAAGGGCTGTTTGGCTTTATCCAGTTGTTTGTGATTAGTAATGGTGCCAATACTCGTTATTACTCCAACGGCACCACAGGCATCGAGTTTGCCTTTCCATGGGCGGATGTCCATAACAAACACATCAATGAAATTGTCGACTTTGCCGAAGCTTTTTTCAATCAGCAGCATCTGACCCAAATGCTGACTCAGTACATGGTGCTGCTAGAAACCACCAAAAGCCTGATGGTGCTGCGTCCCTATCAGATTTATGCAGTACAGAAAATTGTGGAGCATGTGCAAAACTCCGATCAGAACGGCTATATTTGGCACACTACAGGTTCAGGCAAAACCCTGACCTCATTTAAAGCCAGTCAGATCATCATGCAAATGCCTAATGTGGAAAAAGTTCTGTTTGTGGTCGATCGTAACGACCTCGATACGCAAACCTCACGCGAATTTAATGCTTTTAAAGCCGACAGCGTCGACAGCACAGATAACACATCGACCTTGGTGAAACAGCTGGATCAACGTCATGACAAACTGATTGTGACCACCATTCAAAAACTCAATCGGGCCATCAGCACCGACCGTTATTTAGAATCGATTGATTATCTTAAAAATAAAAAAGTAGTCTTTATTTTTGATGAGTGTCACCGTAGCCAATTTGGTGAGACCCATCAGAACATCAAAAAATTCTTCAGCAATGCACAAATGTTTGGTTTTACCGGTACGCCTATTTTTGAAAAGAACAGCCAAAGCAAAGCAGGTTTAAAACTCACCACAGACTACCTGTTTAATGAGTGTTTGCATAAATACGTGATTGTCGATGCCATCCGTGACCGTAATGTCTTGCAGTTCCAGATTGATTATCGTGGCAAATACACCGCCAAAGGCATGGCGACGAATGAAAGTTATGAGGAAGATGTAGAAGGCATCGATACCAAAGAACTGTATGACAACCCACAACGCCTAGAAATGATTGCTCGCTACATTGTCAATATTCACGATACCAAAACCCGTAATCGTGAATTTACCGCAATGTTCTGTGTCAGTTCGGTCGAAACACTGACCCAATATTACGACCTCTTTGAAAAGGTGCAGGCTGAAAAGCAAATTGAAGATGAAGCACAAGGTCGGATATTTAAACCGTTGACCATTGCCACCATCTTTTCCTATGCGGCAAATGAGGCTGTACCGACTGATGACTTAACTGGCTTGATTCACGAAGAAGCCGCAGATATTCCAAGTCAGGTCAATTCATCCAGTCGGGATAAGCTAGATCGATACATTGCCAATTACAACCGACAGTTCAAAACTAACTACAATTCTGGTGATCAATTTTATGCGTACTACCGCGACATTGCACAGCGCGTAAAAAACAGACAGATTGATATTCTAATCGTGGTCAATATGTTCCTCACGGGCTTTGACTCTAAGCCGCTAAATACCTTGTATGTCGATAAAAACCTAAAATATCATGGCTTAATTCAGGCATTCTCTCGTACCAATCGTGTCTATAACGATAAAAAACCATTTGGCAATATCATCTGTTTCCGCAATCTGAAACGCGCCACAGATGAGGCGCTGGCACTATTTTCCAATAAAGAAACGACCCAGATCGTCCTTGTTCCAAGCTATGCGGAAATCGAACAGGATTACCAAGCGGCGGTGAGCAAACTGTTTGCCTTAACGCCCAATTACCAATCAGTCGATGATCTTGTTACTGAAGAACAGCAACTGGAATTTATTAAAGCTTTCCGTGAAGTGATGCGCTATAACGCGCAATTACAAACTTTTATTGAGTACGATCAAGACCAAACACAACTGGATAAGCAGCACTTCGCGAACTTCGCTTCTAAGTATGCTGACTTATGCCGTGCCGTTAGAAAGACCACCAAGAAAGAAAAAGTATCGGTGCTAGATGATGTCGATTTTCAACTGGATTTACTGCACAGTGACCGCATTAATGTTGGTTATATCATCAACCTCCTACAACTAGTCGTGGATACAGACTCAGAGGACAAGCGTCAGAAGTACCAAGCGCAAATTTACGATTTAATCAGTAGCGATATTAGTTTGCACGATAAGCAAGACCTCATTCAAAAATTCATTGAAGAAAACATACCGAAGATGATCAATGGACAGAGCGTTCAAGATGCCTTTGCACATTTTTGGGATATCGAAAAAGAACGGGCTTACCAGCAGCTTTGTGAACAGGAAAATCTAAAGCCTGAAGTGATGAAAGAAGTTCTTGAACACTATGAATATACGAACCGTTTTCCACGTAAAGAAGAATTGAAAGACTTGCCAAACTATAAAGTAAAACTTTTTGAACGGGATAATGTCTTCACTAACTTGCTGGTCAAGACACGGCAGTTGATTGAAAGATTTTATACTGGTTTTAATTAAATAATACACATTCAAAGTGTGACTTTATTTCCAGAGGGCTTTGTTGCACAAACCTATCTGTAAAGGCTTTTTCAGCGATATAATTTTCAAATGAAGAAGCCTACACACAAAATCTACCGCACAACCAACTGGTCTTCCTATAATCGCGCTCTCATTAATCGGGGCAACATTTCCATTTGGTTTGATCCAAACACTCAGTGGTATGCACAACCACAAAACAAGCAAGGTCGAAATCAAACTTACGCCGATACGGCTATTCAATGCTGTTTAATGATTAAATCCTTATTCCGTCTATCTTTACGTATAGTCACTGGCTTTGTGCAAAGTCTGATTAAACTTTGCGGATTAAATTGGACCGCACCAGATTACACCACGCTTTGTAGAAGACAAAAGCATATTGATATTGTAATCAACTACCAAAAAAGTAGCGATGGGCTGCATCTACTCATGGACTCTACAGGCATGAAGTTTCTAGGTGAGGGCGAATGGAAGCGCAAGAAACATGGACCTGAATATCGTCGCCAATGGCGTAAACTTCATATTGGTATAGATGCTAAAACCCTACAAATACGAGCAGTTCAGCTTACAACCAATAATGTCAGTGATTCACAGGTGCTTGGTGATTTACTTGGTAAGCGTCCGCTGAACACACCTTATGAATTCATCCTATAAGCCTTAATTTAGTCCCCACTTAAAAACAAGTGGGGACTAAAATTTATGACTACAAATCACCAGACATCCATCGCATCTCTTGCGAAAAAACGAAGAACATACAGTGCTGAATTTAAACAGCAGATCGTTCAGGCTTGTAAAGCACCGGACGTTTCAATTGCTTCGGTCGCTTTGCAACATGGATTGAATACAAATCTTGTATCCAAATGGATTCGCTTAATTGATGGTAAGCCAGGGAATGATCGCTCACCACTACCGAATAAACCTGCATTTATTGCCTTATCTTGCTCTGCACCATTAGATCCTACTCCTACTGACATGTTAACGGTTCAAATTACTTTACCCCACTCAAAAGCAGAAATTGGCTTGAAATGGCAAGTATCAGAAATATCTGCTTTAGCAGAATTACTCAAGGCACTTGCAACATGATCCGCATTGATGAAATCTGGCTTTCTACCCAACCTCTGGATATGCGAGCAGGGATGGATACTATCATGGCTCAGGTGGTGAGAGCCTTTGGCTACATTAAACCGCATTGTGCTTACCTGTTCTGTAATAAACGTGGCCATCGCATGAAAGTGCTGGTACATGATGGACTGGGCATCTGGCTGTGTGCCCGGCGGCTGGAACAGGGAAAATTCCACTGGGCGCAGGTTCACCAGGGTGAAAGCATGGCGATCAGTCCGGAACAGTTACAGGCACTGATCCAGGGTTTACCTTGGCAGCGCATTGGACGACAGCAGGTGGTGACGATGCTCTAAACTGGTCCATTCTGCTATTCTCCAAACGTTCTATTTCCTCTGCGTCATGACCTCAGGCATACTGCGGTCATGAATACGCTGCCAGACTTAAGCCAACTGACCCATGAACAACTGCTGGAATTTACCAGACAGTTGGCAATGCAGCATCAGTCTCTGGCACAATCAAATCAAGAATTAGAAAAATCAAACCAGCAATTGGATGCCAAAGTTCAACATCTTTCCATTCTCACGCAAAAATACGAGCATGAGCTCGCACTATTTAAACAGCACAAATTTGGCAGTAAAAACGAACATCTCACCGCAAAACAAATCCATCTGTGGGACGAAGCGGTTGAAGAGGATATCGCAGCAGTTGATTTGGAACTGGAGCGGCTGAATGCAGATAAAACCGATGCAGCGACAGAGAAAGCCACAGTCAACAAACCTAAACGTCGACTGCTGCCGGATCATTTACACACCATCCGTATTGAGCATGAACCTGCATCAACCCAATGCAGTTGTGGCTGCCAGTTACGTCGTATCGGCGAAGATATCAGTGAAAAACTGCATTTCAGACCGGCACAGTTCTATAAGGAACAGCATGTGCGTGGCAAATGGGTCTGTGATCAGTGTGACACCCTGACTCAGCAAGCGATGCCCGCCTATGTGATTGATAAAGGCATTGCTTCACCTGAACTGCTCAGCCATGTGCTGGTATCGAAGTATGCCGATCATTTGCCGCTGTACCGTCAGCGCCTGATCTATCAGCGGGCGGGCATTGATCTGTCCAGATCTACTTTATCTGACTGGATTGGTCGCTGCGGTGTGGAACTGGAACCTCTGGCCAATGCCTTAAAACAGGTGGTGCTGCAACAGCGGGTGATCCATGCCGATGAAACGCCGGTCACCATCATGCGGATGGGTGATGATGAGAAAAAACCGAAGAAAGGTTATGTCTGGGCCTATGCCACTACACAGTACAATCCAGTTCAAGCGGTGATCTATGACTTTCAGGATAGCCGTTCAGGTCAGCATGCAGAAGAGTTCCTGAATGGCTGGCAGGGCCATCTGGTCTGTGATGATTACAGTGGTTATAAAGCACGCTTTAAATCAGGCGATGTCATTGAGGTGGGCTGCATGGCGCATGCACGTCGTAAATTCCATGAGCTACATGTGACTGGGAAAAGTCAGATCGCTGAACAGGCATTACTGATGATTCAGAAACTGTATGCGATAGAAGCCGAACTCAGGAAAAAGACCGATAGTACAGCAGAACACCGCCGCGAATACCGACAACAGCACAGCCAACCGGTGATGCAACAACTGTATGAATGGCTCAACCAACATTATCTGACGGTGCCATCGAGTTCTCCAACCGCCAAGGCCATCAATTACAGTCTGAAGCGTTGGCCAGCCTTAAGCCGCTATCTGGATGATGGCAATCTACCCATTGACAATAACTGGGCAGAGAACTCAATGCGCCCCTGGGCCTTGGGACGAAAGAACTGGCTATTTGCAGGTTCGCTGCGCAGTGGCCAACGAGCAGCCAATATCATGACTTTAATCCAGTCAGCAAAGCTGAATGGGCTGGATCCGTATGCCTATTTAAGTGATGTGCTGAAAAGGCTGCCGACGCATAAAGCGACCCAAATAGAAGAATTACTGCCACATCGCTGGAAATCCAACTCAAATTAAAAAATAGGCATGGGGTTCAGCGGACGCTTACTTTACTTGATCAGATTCCATTGGATGAGCAAATAGACTCTGTTTATACCGATGGAGCTTATGACACAAAAAGATGCCGTCAAGTCATTGCAGATCGACAAGCGCATGCAGTGATTCCTCCTAGAAAAAATGCAAGACCTTGAAAAGATACAAAATCACATTCTCAGGAGCGAAATGAATTACTTCGAACAGTTAAACGTTTAGGCAGAACACTATGGAAAAAATGGTCAGGCTATCATCGGCGAAGTTTGGTGGAAACCAAGATGCATTGCATCAAATTATTAGGGGATAAATTAACAGCAAGGAGTTTGCCTAGTCAGGTGAATGAGATTCATGTACG
This sequence comes from Acinetobacter sp. S-1, assembly GCF_059579785.1. Classification (NCBI taxonomy): domain Bacteria; kingdom Pseudomonadati; phylum Pseudomonadota; class Gammaproteobacteria; order Moraxellales; family Moraxellaceae; genus Acinetobacter; species Acinetobacter sp. S-1. The sequence continues at coordinate 78,987 of NZ_JCAOGE010000002.1, read as the reverse complement.
CATAGCAGTCTTGAATAAATTCACAGAGCTAGGTCGCCCTCATACCCAAGTTGCCACTTAAATTTGGATCACTTAGCGTAGCTCAGCCTTTCAAACCTTTATGCAACAAAGCCTGTTCATACGATCTATGTAAAATCCGATCCATGACTGCATCTGCAATTGAAGGATCTTGAAACTGTTCAAATCATAATTTCTTGAGAACTTGACTTGTGATTAATAGTCCACCATTTTGAGATTGTTTATCAATAATTTCAAGAAAAGATGTGATAAAAAAGACTTCCGAAGAAGTCTTTTAAATTTTCTGCTTACATTTGTTTAATAAAATAAAGCCCCAGACATTGTTTGCCTTCCAAGTCGGTACACAATTCTGCAGTTTTTGCTGAAATCCATTTCAAGCTTAAACGGATTTGCGCTTTAGTAAAATCAGTTGGCTGACCGTTGCAGCCAGCTTTTTTATTATCTTTACTGACATTCATGGCAAAGATATCTAAAATTTTAGGATCTTGGTTGCGCACAATGGCAAACTCGCCTGACATTTTTTTCTGTTTCGCGCTATAGATTACTTGTGCAGGCTGAGTGAATTGATAGCTTTCTGTACATTTCGTTTTTGTATTGTAAACCGTCCATGTCCCAAAAAAATCTTTTTTCAAATCAACTTGGGTTTTATCAAATGCTTGAGTAGATAAAGCACATGCACTAGCAAGCGCAAAGCAGGAAAGTTGTTTTAACATGTTAATGGTCCAAGTCATTTATTTTGTAAAACAGCTAGCTGGTACAGCCAGCTGCAAAGAGGTTAAAGTAAGAATTGTAGCTTTACCACACCACATTTACACGGCGATTAGGTGCTAAGCAGTTCACCGTTTGTACTGTGGCACGAGTTCCCGCGCATTGCTGATATAAATCAGTTTGGCTATTTGCCTGAATCTGAATCCGATTTGGGGCAATGCCTGCACTCACCAACAATTTAGCAACCGTATTGGCACGTTGTGATGACAATTGCTGGTTATGGGCAAACTTGCCTAAAGGGTCAGCAAAACCTGATACCACGACTGGGCCTGTACTTGGGCTTTGTTGAATGCGTTGCGCAATCTCTGTGACAATACCTGCACCCTGTTCAATTGCATTGGCATGGTAACGGTCAAAGGCAAAGAATACGCTGGCAGAACGATCTGTGATTTGTGCATCTTTCGGGGCTTGGTTATTTGCACCAAAAGCCATCAAACCCTGACAGGCTTCACCTTTCCAATACACGTTTTGCGCAGTGGCTTTTCGATTACTGAGTTTGTCAAAGTCAACGCGTAATTGGCAACGCAAATAATCCTGACTATTTGGTTGGCGAATATCTAACACATAATTCCACGTTTTATTGATGAATAAACCTTCATTAAACTGTGGATTGCCCAATAAATGACGGAATTGGTCTTTATTCAGTCCAACATCTAAACGCGCCACATCATCATATTCATAGCGTTTGACTTGTTTTAAGTAACTGTCACTGACCTCTGGAAAATGAATTTCCTGTTCTTGTGCAGTGGTTGTTTCAATTTCAGCAGCATGACTCAATGACATCGACATCACTAGACCACTGAATGCACCTAACAGCATGGTTTTGTTCAATGCTTTCATTTTTTATCTCTCTCAAAATTAAGGAAAAATGAAGAAGATGAGCGATTCTCATCTTCTTCGTCTAGTGAATTAGTCAATTACACCACTAATACCGATACGAACACTTGGATCACCTTGAGAAGCTGCAGCTACACCACCAGTCAGTGACCAGCGACCATTGTCCGCTGTTTTACGTAAGGTCACACCGACAGCATTTTCACCACCATGATAAGCAGCCCCAACAGCATAGGTGTATTTACCCGCAACAAATGGCGCATTTTCTAAAGCCATCGCGGCAGCAATACCAGCATTCGCTCTTTTCTCAACATCATCAATACGTTGGTTTGTTGCATAGAATGCTTGTTCAAGCTTATTACTTACATTATCAATTTTGGTATTTAATGTTTGGTCAGCTTGATTCAATGCACCTATCGCATCACCAACATTGTGGTAAGACTGATCACCTACGTTATATGTTGGATTTGAGAAGCTTTGGGTAATATTGTCATAACCTGCTCCACCACCTAAGTAGTTTACAAGTGCTTGATTTGTTGTATTAAGTTGAGAACCATTTACTGCATCTTTTGAGGACTCTGTAACTGCTCCCGCTTTAACACCAGTCACAGTACGCTCACCTGCTGTTCCAGCAACATTAACCTGAGTACCACCAGTATCTTTACCAACAGTAATCGCTGCATCTTTATCAGCTTGCTGAACTAAACCTGATTTACCATTGTTAATATTGCTAATGTCAGTCTGAAGATTCGAAATATCGCCCGTATTTTTATTGACCTGTTGTTGAACAGTCCATAACTGGCCTCCATTAACAGCATCTTTAGAACCTTCTGCTACAGTACCATTTGCTACATTTTTAATGGTTGTACCATTAGCACCGCCAGCTAAAGTAATAGAGTCTTTGTTAACTGATCCATCACTATTTTTATCGTACTGCACAGCACTATTAGCAAGAGCACCAACATTATTGTTTATGCTACTTATTGCGCTATCCAGTTGTCCTTTGTTTACCGCATCTGTAGAAGAAACACCTGCGGCTACATTACTTATCGTTTTATTACCAGCACTAATTCCAGAAGTAGTGATACTCGGACCGCCAGCAATGATTAAGCCTGTTGATCCTAAATGGACGTTATTACCAACTTTTACTCCAGTCGTATCGATAACGGTATTACCAGTCGTAACACTATCAACCTTCAAGTTTTTGTTCAGCGCGACCTTGATATTACCTTCATTATCAGTTTCGCTGCTTTGAGCAACAGTTAAGTTGTCATCGCCAGTAAAATTCACTTTACCATTTGGTTTGATATTTTTAGCAGTCGCAGCATCACCATTGGCTGAAACTGTCCAGCCTGCATTCGCTGCCGTACCTGCATCAGTAACTGCTTTATCAAGTGCTGTTAAAGCATCACCAACATTGTTTGCACTTGTACCTGCAACATTATAAGTCGGGTTAGAAATTGAACCATCTGTATTAGCTTTAGCACCACCACCAAAGATACTTGCAGTTGTATTTGTAACCTGTGTTACACGATTATCTACATGATCAAGCTGGCCTTTGTTTACTGCATCAGTAGCATTGGTGCCTGCTGCTACGTTACTGATTGTGTTGCCTGCAGCATCAATGCCCGCTGTGGTGATGCTTGGTCCACCTGTGATGGTTAAGCCACTGTTGTTTAATTTGCTGTTACCTGCGGTCACGCTATCTAGGTCAAGGTCACGGCTTAGGCTGTATTGAATGGTGTTGCCACTCTTCGCAACTTGTAAGTTCGTTTCGCCTGCTGCTGTGCCGATATCGACCGTATCTCCCGCTTTGATCGCACCTGCATTGGCACCATTGCTGGCTAAGTTCCAACCTTTGTCTAATTCACTGATCGCAGCACCTACGTTGTTCACGTCTGTGCCATTCACGGTATAGGTCGGTGCTGTCACTGCACCTGTCGTACTGTCATAGGTTGCACCACCACCTAAGTTGTTGGCTGTGCTGTTGCCCAATGCATCAGTCTTGTTATCCGCTGCGGCGGTCGCTGCATCCAATTGGCCTTTGTTCACCGCTTGGTCTGCTGTGGTCGCATCTGCAACATTGCTGATGTTGGTGTTCGCAGCATCAATGCCCGCTGTGGTGATGCTTGGTCCACCTGTGATGGTTAAGCCACTGTTGTTTAATTTGCTGTTACCTGCGGTCACGCTATCTAGGTCAAGGTCACGGCTTAGGCTGTATTGAATGGTGTTGCCACTCTTCGCAACTTGTAAGTTCGTTTCGCCTGCTGCTGTGCCGATATCGACCGTATCTCCCGCTTTGATCGCACCTGCATTGGCACCATTGCTGGCTAAGTTCCAACCTTTGTCTAATTCACTGATCGCAGCACCTACGTTGTTCACGTCTGTGCCATTCACGGTATAGGTCGGTGCTGTCACTGCACCTGTCGTACTGTCATAGGTTGCACCACCACCTAAGTTGTTGGCTGTGCTGTTGCCCAATGCATCAGTCTTGTTATCCGCTGCGGCGGTCGCTGCATCCAATTGGCCTTTGTTCACCGCTTGGTCTGCTGTGGTCGCATCTGCAACATTGCTGATGTTGGTGTTCGCAGCATCAATGCCCGCTGTGGTGATGCTTGGTCCACCTGTGATGGTTAAGCCACTGTTGTTTAATTTGCTGTTACCTGCGGTCACGCTATCTAGGTCAAGGTCACGGCTTAGGCTGTATTGAATGGTGTTGCCACTCTTCGCAACTTGTAAGTTCGTTTCGCCTGCTGCTGTGCCGATATCGACCGTATCTCCCGCTTTGATCGCACCTGCATTGGCACCATTGCTGGCTAAGTTCCAACCTTTGTCTAATTCACTGATCGCAGCACCTACGTTGTTCACGTCTGTGCCATTCACGGTATAGGTCGGTGCTGTCACTGCACCTGTCGTGCTGTCATAGGTTGCACCACCACCTAAGTTGTTGGCTGTGCTGTTGCCCAATGCATCAGTCTTGTTATCCGCTGCGGCGGTCGCTGCATCCAATTGGCCTTTGTTCACCGCTTGGTCTGCTGTGGTCGCATCTGCAACATTGCTGATGTTGGTGTTCGCAGCATCAATGCCCGCTGTGGTGATGCTTGGTCCACCTGTGATGGTTAAGCCACTGTTGTTTAATTTGCTGTTACCTGCGGTCACGCTATCTAGGTCAAGGTCACGGCTTAGGCTGTATTGAATGGTGTTGCCACTCTTCGCAACTTGTAAGTTCGTTTCGCCTGCTGCTGTGCCGATATCGACCGTATCTCCCGCTTTGATCGCACCTGCATTGGCACCATTGCTGGCTAAGTTCCAACCTTTGTCTAATTCACTGATCGCAGCACCTACGTTGTTCACGTCTGTGCCATTCACGGTATAGGTCGGTGCTGTCACTGCACCTGTCGTGCTGTCATAGGTTGCACCACCACCTAAGTTGTTGGCTGTGCTGTTGCCCAATGCATCAGTCTTGTTATCCGCTGCGGCGGTCGCTGCATCCAATTGGCCTTTGTTCACCGCTTGGTCTGCTGTGGTCGCATCTGCAACATTGCTGATGTTGGTGTTCGCAGCATCAATGCCCGCTGTGGTGATGCTTGGTCCACCTGTGATGGTTAAGCCACTGTTGTTTAATTTGCTGTTACCTGCGGTCACGCTATCTAGGTCAAGGTCACGGCTTAGGCTGTATTGAATGGTGTTGCCACTCTTCGCAACTTGTAAGTTCGTTTCGCCTGCTGCTGTGCCGATATCGACCGTATCTCCCGCTTTGATCGCACCTGCATTGGCACCATTGCTGGCTAAGTTCCAACCTTTGTCTAATTCACTGATCGCAGCACCTACGTTGTTCACGTCTGTGCCATTCACGGTATAGGTCGGTGCTGTCACTGCACCTGTCGTACTGTCATAGGTTGCACCACCACCTAAGTTGTTGGCTGTGCTGTTGCCCAATGCATCAGTCTTGTTATCCGCTGCGGCGGTCGCTGCATCCAATTGGCCTTTGTTCACCGCTTGGTCTGCTGTGGTCGCATCTGCAACATTGCTGATGTTGGTGTTCGCAGCATCAATGCCCGCTGTGGTGATGCTTGGTCCACCTGTGATGGTTAAGCCACTGTTGTTTAATTTGCTGTTACCTGCGGTCACGCTATCTAGGTCAAGGTCACGGCTTAGGCTGTATTGAATGGTGTTGCCACTCTTCGCAACTTGTAAGTTCGTTTCGCCTGCTGCTGTGCCGATATCGACCGTATCTCCCGCTTTGATCGCACCTGCATTGGCACCATTGCTGGCTAAGTTCCAACCTTTGTCTAATTCACTGATCGCAGCACCTACGTTGTTCACGTCTGTGCCATTCACGGTATAGGTCGGTGCTGTCACTGCACCTGTCGTGCTGTCATAGGTTGCACCACCACCTAAGTTGTTGGCTGTGCTGTTGCCCAATGCATCAGTCTTGTTATCCGCTGCGGCGGTCGCTGCATCCAATTGGCCTTTGTTCACCGCTTGGTCTGCTGTGGTCGCATCTGCAACATTGCTGATGTTGGTGTTCGCAGCATCAATGCCCGCTGTGGTGATGCTTGGTCCACCTGTGATGGTTAAGCCACTGTTGTTTAATTTGCTGTTACCTGCGGTCACGCTATCTAGGTCAAGGTCACGGCTTAGGCTGTATTGAATGGTGTTGCCACTCTTCGCAACTTGTAAGTTCGTTTCGCCTGCTGCTGTGCCGATATCGACCGTATCTCCCGCTTTGATCGCACCTGCATTGGCACCATTGCTGGCTAAGTTCCAACCTTTGTCTAATTCACTGATCGCAGCACCTACGTTGTTCACGTCTGTGCCATTCACGGTATAGGTCGGTGCTGTCACTGCACCTGTCGTACTGTCATAGGTTGCACCACCACCTAAGTTGTTGGCTGTGCTGTTGCCCAATGCATCAGTCTTGTTATCCGCTGCGGCGGTCGCTGCATCCAATTGGCCTTTGTTCACCGCTTGGTCTGCTGTGGTCGCATCTGCAACATTGCTGATGTTGGTGTTCGCAGCATCAATGCCCGCTGTGGTGATGCTTGGTCCACCTGTGATGGTTAAGCCACTGTTGTTTAATTTGCTGTTACCTGCGGTCACGCTATCTAGGTCAAGGTCACGGCTTAGGCTGTATTGAATGGTGTTGCCACTCTTCGCAACTTGTAAGTTCGTTTCGCCTGCTGCTGTGCCGATATCGACCGTATCTCCCGCTTTGATCGCACCTGCATTGGCACCATTGCTGGCTAAGTTCCAACCTTTGTCTAATTCACTGATCGCAGCACCTACGTTGTTCACGTCTGTGCCATTCACGGTATAGGTCGGTGCTGTCACTGCACCTGTCGTGCTGTCATAGGTTGCACCACCACCTAAGTTGTTGGCTGTGCTGTTGCCCAATGCATCAGTCTTGTTATCCGCTGCGGCGGTCGCTGCATCCAATTGGCCTTTGTTCACCGCTTGGTCTGCTGTGGTCGCATCTGCAACATTGCTGATGTTGGTGTTCGCAGCATCAATGCCCGCTGTGGTGATGCTTGGTCCACCTGTGATGGTTAAGCCACTGTTGTTTAATTTGCTGTTACCTGCGGTCACGCTATCTAGGTCAAGGTCACGGCTTAGGCTGTATTGAATGGTGTTGCCACTCTTCGCAACTTGTAAGTTCGTTTCGCCTGCTGCTGTGCCGATATCGACCGTATCTCCCGCTTTGATCGCACCTGCATTGGCACCATTGCTGGCTAAGTTCCAACCTTTGTCTAATTCACTGATCGCAGCACCTACGTTGTTCACGTCTGTGCCATTCACGGTATAGGTCGGTGCTGTCACTGCACCTGTCGTGCTGTCATAGGTTGCACCACCACCTAAGTTGTTGGCTGTGCTGTTGCCCAATGCATCAGTCTTGTTATCCGCTGCGGCGGTCGCTGCATCCAATTGGCCTTTGTTCACCGCTTGGTCTGCTGTGGTCGCATCTGCAACATTGCTGATGTTGGTGTTCGCAGCATCAATGCCCGCTGTGGTGATGCTTGGTCCACCTGTGATGGTTAAGCCACTGTTGTTTAATTTGCTGTTACCTGCGGTCACGCTATCTAGGTCAAGGTCACGGCTTAGGCTGTATTGAATGGTGTTGCCACTCTTCGCAACTTGTAAGTTCGTTTCGCCTGCTGCTGTGCCGATATCGACCGTATCTCCCGCTTTGATCGCACCTGCATTGGCACCATTGCTGGCTAAGTTCCAACCTTTGTCTAATTCACTGATCGCAGCACCTACGTTGTTCACGTCTGTGCCATTCACGGTATAGGTCGGTGCTGTCACTGCACCTGTCGTACTGTCATAGGTTGCACCACCACCTAAGTTGTTGGCTGTGCTGTTGCCCAATGCATCAGTCTTGTTATCCGCTGCGGCGGTCGCTGCATCCAATTGGCCTTTGTTCACCGCTTGGTCTGCTGTGGTCGCATCTGCAACATTGCTGATGTTGGTGTTCGCAGCATCAATGCCCGCTGTGGTGATGCTTGGTCCACCTGTGATGGTTAAGCCACTGTTGTTTAATTTGCTGTTACCTGCGGTCACGCTATCTAGGTCAAGGTCACGGCTTAGGCTGTATTGAATGGTGTTGCCACTCTTCGCAACTTGTAAGTTCGTTTCGCCTGCTGCTGTGCCGATATCGACCGTATCTCCCGCTTTGATCGCACCTGCATTGGCACCATTGCTGGCTAAGTTCCAACCTTTGTCTAATTCACTGATCGCAGCACCTACGTTGTTCACGTCTGTGCCATTCACGGTATAGGTCGGTGCTGTCACTGCACCTGTCGTGCTGTCATAGGTTGCACCACCACCTAAGTTGTTGGCTGTGCTGTTGCCCAATGCATCAGTCTTGTTATCCGCTGCGGCGGTCGCTGCATCCAATTGGCCTTTGTTCACCGCTTGGTCTGCTGTGGTCGCATCTGCAACATTGCTGATGTTGGTGTTCGCAGCATCAATGCCCGCTGTGGTGATGCTTGGTCCACCTGTGATGGTTAAGCCACTGTTGTTTAATTTGCTGTTACCTGCGGTCACGCTATCTAGGTCAAGGTCACGGCTTAGGCTGTATTGAATGGTGTTGCCACTCTTCGCAACTTGTAAGTTCGTTTCGCCTGCTGCTGTGCCGATATCGACCGTATCTCCCGCTTTGATCGCACCTGCATTGGCACCATTGCTGGCTAAGTTCCAACCTTTGTCTAATTCACTGATCGCAGCACCTACGTTGTTCACGTCTGTGCCATTCACGGTATAGGTCGGTGCTGTCACTGCACCTGTCGTGCTGTCATAGGTTGCACCACCACCTAAGTTGTTGGCTGTGCTGTTGCCCAATGCATCAGTCTTGTTATCCGCTGCGGCGGTCGCTGCATCCAATTGGCCTTTGTTCACCGCTTGGTCTGCTGTGGTCGCATCTGCAACATTGCTGATGTTGGTGTTCGCAGCATCAATGCCCGCTGTGGTGATGCTTGGTCCACCTGTGATGGTTAAGCCACTGTTGTTTAATTTGCTGTTACCTGCGGTCACGCTATCTAGGTCAAGGTCACGGCTTAGGCTGTATTGAATGGTGTTGCCACTCTTCGCAACTTGTAAGTTCGTTTCGCCTGCTGCTGTGCCGATATCGACCGTATCTCCCGCTTTGATCGCACCTGCATTGGCACCATTGCTGGCTAAGTTCCAACCTTTGTCTAATTCACTGATCGCAGCACCTACGTTGTTCACGTCTGTGCCATTCACGGTATAGGTCGGTGCTGTCACTGCACCTGTCGTGCTGTCATAGGTTGCACCACCACCTAAGTTGTTGGCTGTGCTGTTGCCCAATGCATCAGTCTTGTTATCCGCTGCGGCGGTCGCTGCATCCAATTGGCCTTTGTTCACCGCTTGGTCTGCTGTGGTCGCATCTGCAACATTGCTGATGTTGGTGTTCGCAGCATCAATGCCCGCTGTGGTGATGCTTGGTCCACCTGTGATGGTTAAGCCACTGTTGTTTAATTTGCTGTTACCTGCGGTCACGCTATCTAGGTCAAGGTCACGGCTTAGGCTGTATTGAATGGTGTTGCCACTCTTCGCAACTTGTAAGTTCGTTTCGCCTGCTGCTGTGCCGATATCGACCGTATCTCCCGCTTTGATCGCACCTGCATTGGCACCATTGCTGGCTAAGTTCCAACCTTTGTCTAATTCACTGATCGCAGCACCTACGTTGTTCACGTCTGTGCCATTCACGGTATAGGTCGGTGCTGTCACTGCACCTGTCGTACTGTCATAGGTTGCACCACCACCTAAGTTGTTGGCTGTGCTGTTGCCCAATGCATCAGTCTTGTTATCCGCTGCGGCGGTCGCTGCATCCAATTGGCCTTTGTTCACCGCTTGGTCTGCTGTGGTCGCATCTGCAACATTGCTGATGTTGGTGTTCGCAGCATCAATGCCCGCTGTGGTGATGCTTGGTCCACCTGTGATGGTTAAGCCACTGTTGTTTAATTTGCTGTTACCTGCGGTCACGCTATCTAGGTCAAGGTCACGGCTTAGGCTGTATTGAATGGTGTTGCCACTCTTCGCAACTTGTAAGTTCGTTTCGCCTGCTGCTGTGCCGATATCGACCGTATCTCCCGCTTTGATCGCACCTGCATTGGCACCATTGCTGGCTAAGTTCCAACCTTTGTCTAATTCACTGATCGCAGCACCTACGTTGTTCACGTCTGTGCCATTCACGGTATAGGTCGGTGCTGTCACTGCACCTGTCGTGCTGTCATAGGTTGCACCACCACCTAAGTTGTTGGCTGTGCTGTTGCCCAATGCATCAGTCTTGTTATCCGCTGCGGCGGTCGCTGCATCCAATTGGCCTTTGTTCACCGCTTGGTCTGCTGTGGTCGCATCTGCAACATTGCTGATGTTGGTGTTCGCAGCATCAATGCCCGCTGTGGTGATGCTTGGTCCACCTGTGATGGTTAAGCCACTGTTGTTTAATTTGCTGTTACCTGCGGTCACGCTATCTAGGTCAAGGTCACGGCTTAGGCTGTATTGAATGGTGTTGCCACTCTTCGCAACTTGTAAGTTCGTTTCGCCTGCTGCTGTGCCGATATCGACCGTATCTCCCGCTTTGATCGCACCTGCATTGGCACCATTGCTGGCTAAGTTCCAACCTTTGTCTAATTCACTGATCGCAGCACCTACGTTGTTCACGTCTGTGCCATTCACGGTATAGGTCGGTGCTGTCACTGCACCTGTCGTACTGTCATAGGTTGCACCACCACCTAAGTTGTTGGCTGTGCTGTTGCCCAATGCATCAGTCTTGTTATCCGCTGCGGCGGTCGCTGCATCCAATTGGCCTTTGTTCACCGCTTGGTCTGCTGTGGTCGCATCTGCAACATTGCTGATGTTGGTGTTCGCAGCATCAATGCCCGCTGTGGTGATGCTTGGTCCACCTGTGATGGTTAAGCCACTGTTGTTTAATTTGCTGTTACCTGCGGTCACGCTATCTAGGTCAAGGTCACGGCTTAGGCTGTATTGAATGGTGTTGCCACTCTTCGCAACTTGTAAGTTCGTTTCGCCTGCTGCTGTGCCGATATCGACCGTATCTCCCGCTTTGATCGCACCTGCATTGGCACCATTGCTGGCTAAGTTCCAACCTTTGTCTAATTCACTGATCGCAGCACCTACGTTGTTCACGTCTGTGCCATTCACGGTATAGGTCGGTGCTGTCACTGCACCTGTCGTGCTGTCATAGGTTGCACCACCACCTAAGTTGTTGGCTGTGCTGTTGCCCAATGCATCAGTCTTGTTATCCGCTGCGGCGGTCGCTGCATCCAATTGGCCTTTGTTCACCGCTTGGTCTGCTGTGGTCGCATCTGCAACATTGCTGATGTTGGTGTTCGCAGCATCAATGCCCGCTGTGGTGATGCTTGGTCCACCTGTGATGGTTAAGCCACTGTTGTTTAATTTGCTGTTACCTGCGGTCACGCTGTCGACACTAATATCCGATGCTAAACTTAATTGCACACCATCTGCAGTAGTAACACTGTTGATATTACTATCACCTTTAACATTGATAGTTTCTCCCAACGCATAGTTATTTGAGGTACTACCATCACCAAAATTAATGCCTTTTTGTGCTTCTGCTAGTGCTGAATTCGCTGTAGTTTGTGCAGTCGTTACATTGTTATTCGTGGTAGTTAACTGACCAAAGTTAACCGCATCACCTGATGCTGTACCTGCTGCAACATTTGTAATCTTTTGATTATTTAAATTTGCACCACCATTTAGATTACTTACTCCCGTAACACTCAATGTGCCACCAGTTGCAAGATTTCCTGCTGTGACAGTGCCTGTAAATACAGGTGCATCAGCCATTTGAATACTAACAGTATTTCCACTTACTGACGTTTTTAAATTATTTCCAGAATAAGTTCCAGCTGTTGAGCCTGTTCCAGTAATATTTAATGTTGAACCAAGCTTGTTAGCAGAACTACCTGTATTCCCACTAAAAGTAATTGGCTTAATAACTTCATTATTTAGATTAGTTAAAGCACCTGACACAGTATTCGAGTTTACTGTTGTTCCATCTGTTTTTGTAGTTGTAAAAGTTGGTGCAGTATATACATTTGTTGATGGATCATAGGCTGCTCCGCCTCCTAAAGCTGTAGTGTTCCCAACCGCACGATTGTTTACATCTTTAAGTTGAGCCACTGTAACCGCATCTTGGTCAGCAGCACCATCAGCAACATTTTGAATACGTCTAAGATTTGTAGATGAACCAACTGAAACAACGGAGGTAGGAGCTGTAGTGTTGGTAATGTAACCTGTACCAGTAGGCGCAGTCGTAGTTGAGCCTCCACCTAATGCAACAGAATTGTTAACACTAGCAACCGCCCCAGTACCTAATGCAATAGCATCTTTTATATTTGCAGAGACTTTTGCATCCACACCAAATGCAATAGATTTGTCAGCGCCAGTAGCTACTTGTGATCCTGCCATAAGAGCCGCGCTATAAGCAGCCTTAGCATCAGGGCCTTGCTGGTTATAAGTGGTCCCATTAATTGTAGTGCCATCACCACTCGAACCTAAAGCTAGTGATCCCTGACCATCAGCTATTGGGCTGCTGTGTGTAGTAGATAAACCACTACCTATAGCTACACCACCTTTACCATTAGACGTCACTGGATTTGAGTTGTAATTTGATCCAATAATTACTGACTGCTCAGCCGATGTTGATGAAATAATATCATTACCAATGACAGTAGATTGTGCCCCCTGAGCTGCTAAATTTGCACCAATTGCTATTGCTTCAACTGCAGATGCGCAAGCTGTACTATTTTCATTTGCAATGGCAATTGCGGCAGTTTCACTTCCAGTCCCATTTGAAGTTCTCGTACAGTTGGTCCGAGTAGTACCCCCTCCAGCTTCATAACCTGCATGGGCAAAATCAGCAGTAAATGCTGCGAAAATAGCAAGAGTTAAAGCTTTGTAATTAAAAAAAAGATTACCAAAACTCTGTGGTTCTTTTTGTTCTAAAGAAAGAGTTTGCCCAACACTTCCACTATTTTTTGTTTTCCCTTTGGCAATTTCAGAAACCGCCACCCATACGCCTAAAGAGGCATTCCATACAACCTTATAAACCTTATTCATAATAATTTCCAAATGCAGAAAAGAAGTTAGAACTTGCAGCCTTTATGTATACAAGTCGGTTTACCAAGTAAAAAAATGTAATTTATTATCGAGTAAAATAACAATTTTCTTGTGAGAAGTAAATCACACTTTGACCCGGCTTTGTTGCACAAAGGCTTGAAATGCACAGCTGCCCCTAAGTGATCCAAATTTAAGTGGCAACTTGGGTATGAGGGCGACCTAGCTCTGTGAATTTATTCAAGACTGCTATGCGTACATGAATCTCATTCACCTGACTAGGCAAACTCCTTGCTGTTAATTTATCCCCTAATAATTTGATGCAATGCATCTTGGTTTCCACCAAACTTCGCCGATGATAGCCTGACCATTTTTTCCATAGTGTTCTGCCTAAACGTTTAACTGTTCGAAGTAATTCATTTCGCTCCTGAGAATGTGATTTTGTATCTTTTCAAGGTCTTGCATTTTTTCTAGGAGGAATCACTGCATGCGCTTGTCGATCTGCAATGACTTGACGGCATCTTTTTGTGTCATAAGCTCCATCGGTATAAACAGAGTCTATTTGCTCATCCAATGGAATCTGATCAAGTAAATCACCAAGCACCTGTGAATCACTGACATTATTGGTTGTAAGCTGAACTGCTCGTATTTGTAGGGTTTTAGCATCTATACCAATATGAAGTTTACGCCATTGGCGACGATATTCAGGTCCATGTTTCTTGCGCTTCCATTCGCCCTCACCTAGAAACTTCATGCCTGTAGAGTCCATGAGTAGATGCAGCCCATCGCTACTTTTTTGGTAGTTGATTACAATATCAATATGCTTTTGTCTTCTACAAAGCGTGGTGTAATCTGGTGCGGTCCAATTTAATCCGCAAAGTTTAATCAGACTTTGCACAAAGCCAGTGACTATACGTAAAGATAGACGGAATAAGGATTTAATCATTAAACAGCATTGAATAGCCGTATCGGCGTAAGTTTGATTTCGACCTTGCTTGTTTTGTGGTTGTGCATACCACTGAGTGTTTGGATCAAACCAAATGGAAATGTTGCCCCGATTAATGAGAGCGCGATTATAGGAAGACCAGTTGGTTGTGCGGTAGATTTTGTGTGTAGGCTTCTTCATTTGAAAATTATATCGCTGAAAAAGCCTTTACAGATAGGTTTGTGCAACAAAGCCCATCGAGTGCTAAATTGCTTGCATTACTTGCAATGGCATCTGCCAAACGCCCTCTTCAATATAATTATACTCCCATATTACAAGCTTTATATCTATCTAGTTATCTACATTTCTATATTCCTATATTACTACATAACAATATTGAAAGTTACTTATAAAACAATATAATTACCTAACTATATTGCGTAGTAGCTCAGTAGGTAGAGCAGCGGACTGTTAATCCGTTGGTCACTGGTTCGAACCCAGTCTACGCAGCCAATCTCCTTATATGCTCCTCTTGTACTCAGGTACCGAAATGTCATACGCCGACAGAACACCGATGGCAAAATTCTTTGATGCGCTGGCTTATGAAAAGAATGAAGTAAAAGTTACGCACACAAAGGATAAAAAGGGCGTCCATGATTCGATTCATGTGAAGTTAAGTAGTGGTTTTGCAAAATTTGAAAAGAACGATCAAAAATATGAATTTGTCTTTAATCATCAAAAACAAGTGATTAATCATGATTGCTTTGAAGCCTTTGTAGAAAATTTCACAATTAAATCATAAAAAATAAAGGCTTATAATATTTGTAGATTTCTATATATCTACATTACTACATAGATTTACAGTTTCTATTTTAGAAAGGGATAGTTTCATTTTGAAATATTCTCTATTGCAAATTATGCGTAAAAGCATAAAATAATCGATGCAAACTAAGAAATATTATTGATCGTTTATAGAATTCTATAAGAGGTCGATAAAATTTTATTTATCTGATGCGATTATGCATATGTAAATCAAATAGGTTGTAGCCTATTTAGTTTACAAACTGCCGACTATTTAAGCAGCTTATTAAAGCAATAAAGCGAAATGACAGTTATTATATGTACTGTCATCTCTTAACGAGAATCTCCAACTGGAGAAAAAAGTTATGAACAAGATGACCAACCAAAACGTAAACCCTGCAATTGTTGAACTTGTGCAGATGGGTAATAGCTTCGGTGGCACAAAAATCACTGGCAACTCTTCTGAGGAAACGAGACGCAACTTGCGCAGAGCCTTTGAAGCGGCCAAGGAACGCATGAAACGGGATGCCACAACCTGATCAACAACTCGAAAGAAAATACATCACCCACGCAGAATTGCACGACCTATTCTTCGTAATCAGTCAACATATAGGCTTCACTATTGAAGACATTGAGGATTACGAAGAAGACATCTTTAACCTAATCGAGCTTTGGCGAGAGCAAGGTTACATCGATATATACATAGAAGATAGCGATAGACGCTACGGCAGAGCCAAAAGTATGGCTTCTGTACGAAATTCCGTTCCATACTATCTAAATATGTATCATGCCCGCGTTGTTAAAGGCGAGTACGATCCTTTACTTGTTATAACTTTTGAAGATACCGACCAAGTACATCCCGATGGTCACGAAATGAAAGTGGCAAGTATTCGCTTTATGGCTATTCATGATGATTTATTTGGTGAACAAGATCCAAGAGTAAAATTCAATGATGCTGCCATGAAGCAAATTCGAAAGAAAATTGATGCCTATAGAAAACAAGGCGATCAATACAATGAAGAAAAGAAAGGCTCGCAATAAGCGAGCCTTTTTTGTTTGGATGGCTTAATAGCCCTTTCTAAAATTGCTGATCCAAGTAATCGGCGTATTCCACAGATTTTATACTTTTCTCTTTAAGAAGCAAAATAATCTCATTTCTTATGCCCACGGGAATTAGTCGCTCTCTCGTTATCCATTGTCTAACTCGGCGTGGATCCACGCCGATAGCACGAGCCAATTCGCTTTGCCAATGCGTGCCGTAGAGTATTTCACCCGCCTGTCTTAATTCTTCCGGCGTCATGCGAGGAGTATCTTGATCAATCACAATGTAACTATTCCCAGCTTAACTAAGCCCATATTAACCTATCTATTGATAGGTTCAAGTTACAACTGTTCAATCAAATATTTGTATCGATCAAGATTTTCATCGGAATTCTCAAGTTCTTCAGTTAAGACAAACCATACCTCGTTGAATATTTCCAACTTCTTTTGAACACCAGCTTTTATCATATGAGTAGCCATACCAATGACAAGAAAAATTGCTACCCCTATCCAAAATGGCGGGAAAAACAAACAAAGGAACCCGATAATCAAGCAGCCATTTGAAATGTACTTAGTGTTTCTAAAGTTCTTTGTTTCTACCGAAATGTTTTCTTTTACCTCCGATAGGACGTTATTAAATTCTTCTTCGCCGACAAGTTGTTTAATGTGATCTTTAAGCGTCATCTTTTCAGGTTAAATATCAAATGTTTGAGCGCACTCTATAACGAAACATTAAAAACCTGAATCTTATATATCATGATACTGGCTCCTGTTAGGAGCCAAAAACTCACTTAAGATAGCCAGGTATGCCATACCCCCATTGCAATCATGGTTGCTCCGGTAAAACCGACAATACAATACCAAGCCTGCTTAATTTGCGTGATTACCATTTCCTGAATATACATGCTATTGGATAGTTGGGTTACCGACGAGCCTTCTAAATCTCTGCCTAAACTTATACCACGGTAGACCGATAACGCTACAAGTGCCATACCAATCAAGATCAACATAAGTCACCTCATATGTTCAATGTGATTAGTAGCGATAAATCAAAAAAAGACGTAGTTATAATTTTATGCAAGGGAACTAACGAGATTTTGAACATTTTTCACCATCTTCTTAATATCCTCATCAGCCCGATTTACTTTAAATTCTAGTCGCTCAAGCGTAGTGGTAAGGCTTAAATATTTTTCTCCTTCTTCATCGGTTAAGATAGAAATAAAGGCGTCCTCTGGAGACATTGTAGTAAGTCTCATTTGGTGCATAGCCAAGTTTGCTCGTGCCTCAGATGCCTTCGCGGAAAGCTGGCGTAATCTAGCAGCCTTATTTCTTTCATTCTGCAACGCCGTAAATTTTGACATGAGTGACACAAACAGCAAAGCACCTAAAACAATAATTACAGCAAGCATGTAATAGACACTCCCTAATGACACATGCCCATTATAGTAACCCAAAACAGCTTAAAAACAGGCAAAAAATGTTAAAAATCAGGCTAATCCGCGATAATTTGAATAGTGGTATATAAAATAATAAAAACTACAACTTAGTTATTTGATTTTTAAGGCATTTTTATAGATTTTATCCTAGGCATTTTCCTTCAGGCAATTAAAGCTGATTTTGGTGTGAATTAATCGTTTTTATAACTCTACTCTATTTCGCGTTTTTAGAGCGTTTTAAGCATTTTTAAGCAAAAGAGATAAAGAGAGTCATCTTAAGATGAAAAATGCGAAATACGCGAAACGGTGAAGAAATATGATAGCTTTTATGCCGGTTTGAAAGATACATGAGAAGAATCTCTAAAAACCCAAGTGAACCGCGCCTACATTTCCGAGAATAAGAAATATAAGAATGTTCTAAGAAAGTATATTTATATATTCGAAAACTCTCGGAATACCCAAGTACACCCAAGTCTCGGTAAACGTAGAGATAGAGATACGCGGCTAAAGAAAATCCTCAAACGTATAAGAAGTGATAGAAATAAACATCAATATAGGCAAACACTTATGCACCAATACTTATAGAAATGTAGAAACCTAGATAGATAGAAATATCGAGTAGATATACAAGCAATCTATCTATATAGAAATGTAGAAAACTAGCAATACACAAAGCCAATCATATAGAGATAAAGAACAAGTAAAACTGTGTAGTAATGTAGAAATCTATATAGATAGATAACAATAGGACTATACGGATAGGCATAGGTAAGCGTAGATAGAGATAGAACAGGTATAGGGAAAATAGCTCAATATTTATCTATATAGATATGTAGATAGATAAACAGGTATAAGGAGAGAGATAGAGGATATTAAGCACTTAGTAGAGAGATAAGACGATAAAACAAAGGCGAACGGAGTGAGCCAAAGAATTGTGTGTTTCAATCAATCGTCTACCTAGCCATTCCTTTGACCTACAGGAAATATAAAAATCAAAACTTCGGGCGACATTCTTATTTTTATAACCAAGCACACCACGGCGCACATAGGTAAGCCGGTCAGCTCCACTTCCAGATCAGCCCATACCTCTATTATACCTGCACCTCTCTATCTAGGGATGAGGCAATGCACCAATCGCCACACATCGCCATCAACCAATAGGTATGCCTAGGCACTTATGTAGAAATATAGAAATCTATCTACATAGCCATATAAATGGATTTTTAGTTCTCTAGCTTTGTTTCCTGCTCTATCTCTATACACTGTTATGCATCTAAGTACACATAGAGTTTTACAGTCATGCCTATAAAACAAAACGAGCTAATGAGCGAGATGGTTAATGCAATCACTACACGCCTTAACGACCTCTATATTCAGTATTACAACGACTTTTTAAGCGTTGAGGCATTTGCACGTTATCACGGTCTATCTATAGAGGATATGCAAAAGCTGATTGATTTGGGCAGACATGTGAATCACAACAGTCTTTGGAAAGAGGATAAGTAATCATGTTATTTATTCATCCTGAATTACGCGCTAATGATTGAAATTAGCGGTATTGGTGTTCGAAAATTTAAAGTTATTCCATTGCCAGCGTAAAGTTGGCTTTTTGAAGCTGTACCACGGCATACCAAGGCATAAAATGGATAAATCAGGCATGCCTAGGGGGTTTACAATCTAGTGAGCGCTTACTATACTTCTGACAAATGGGTTTCGGGTTGAGATTTTCTCCCCGACGCGATTTGCTTGATGGGGGTCGTGGCTTATACCGTGTCAGTGGTTTGCACTGTAAAGAAAAGTTCCTTTTCTTGTGGTGGAAATTGGCTAGGTTAGGTTACGTCTCCCCAAACTCTCTCCAAGATTTATGAGGCAAAATTCTATGGGGGGGTTTGGGGGGGCGTTCCTTAACGTTAGTGGTTTCCGCTGTAAGAAAAGGGCATACCAAAATATAGAATATGGAATTTGAAAAATTAAAAACATTTCCTTAGAATTCCAAATCTATCGAATTAACATAACTTACAACAACTCTGCGTCTGAAAACCTCCTTTGCCCGACGTCCCTCTAGGTCGGGCTTTTTTTATGCTGGATCTTCAAAAATTCGCGGCGCGCATATTGAAAATTAAATTTCCCCACCTAAATACATGAATTAGTGAAATGCAAACTTACATTAACTAAATTTTGTTACACCTATTTCTTCTTGCTAATATTTTCTTCAACTAAATAAACAAGGAGTAATTATGCTGGTTAAGCGGAAAATGCTTAAAATTCGTCGCCTTGCAAGTAAAGGTAAATTAGCTCAATGGGGCTTTATATCAGCGAACCAAGCGCAAAAGATTGGGCTAGACAACGGTTTTGTCGTGATTCTTTCATTATTGCAGGGCAAACAGGTAGAACCGAAATTTACCCGCTATAAACTCAGTGATGATATCGGCAGCGAATATGGGATTGAAACGGATGCCGACCTTTCATCCATAGATCAAAGCATCATTGATGCCATTGGTGTAGCGGTCGGTGATATTTATGATGCTGCGGTAAATTATGATGAGAAAACCGTCTATGAAGATGAGCGGGAAGATTTCGAGCGTACCAATCTCATGTTTATAGATATTGAGACTGGTCATGCCTATGACTCAAATCTTAATGAAGCGGTAGGATGGGCATAGGCTCATCCTAATATTCCAAAACAGCCCACCAAAAAAATCAAAACTTTGGCCGACATCCTATTTTTATAACCAAGCGCCACGCATTTATATAACCAAAGAGCACCTAGCAGCTCCTTGGAATGCCACATCCTTATCTTTAACAACCAAGGCAGACCTAGGGCGCTTAAACAAGCGGGTGCGTGCCCGAACCTCAAGAAAAACCGCCAGCAAACAACCCAATGCATGCCTAGAGAATGTCTGTATAAAGCATATAGATGAAACGCGCACGCACGCGAATAGCGGAGTTTATTTATTAGTGCAAGTTTTTTATTAATGAAAATTTCGATTAAATTTTATTTGCACTAAATAACTTTCAATCAATAAAAACTTGCACTAAATTTTTATTTGCACTAATATTTAATCAAGCAATAAAGCTTGTTAACAAAAGGTCAAAAATCATGAATGCACAAGTTAAAAACACAGAAACTCTAAACATCTTTGCAGACGTTAATTTTTCAGCTCATGAAGCACGTAATGCAATAGTTATAGATCAAGAGACAATAAAAGCGTATGCAAGACAGCAAAAAGTTACTAGCAAAGCAGTAGCAGTACAGCTTGATATAGCAAACGCGATCATAAACCGTATGAATAACAAGCTTGAGACAGAACAAAAAATATCAAGCACGTTATTCAGTGACTTAAGAGAAGCATGCTCACGCTCTATGCTTAATAAAATAGACACGCTTCAAAAAGCTAAGTTTGATTTATCAGATCTAGCAACAATCATCGCTCACACTGATAAATCACACATTGACTTTGTACAAGTGAAAGTCATTAGAAAAATCTTTCAAGCGATTACAGCTATCGCTGAAAACGACAGACGCAAGCTAGACGGTTACACAATGTCAATCTTGCTAAACTTATTGCAGTACGGTTCACTTACTGTTAATGAATGTCGTTTATGCTGCACAACTGAAATACGCGCACAGTCGCATGAAAAGAAAGTAAGACAGTATTACTTATCAGCGCACAGCACAGCATCATCACAAGCGTCTAGCTCACGTATGACACTGAGAGCGCTTAATATCTGTAACGTTGTGAAGTCTGTAAAAGACAGTGAAATAACGTTTAATGAAAATTCTCAGTTTATTGAAGCTGTATTGTCATTCTTGCAAATGAAAGAGAATACACAACAAGAATTAGAGCGCGTACAGCATGACATTAAGAAAGAGTTAAGCGAAAAACAAGCAAACGCATAATTTAGTAATCAGTGATATTAGTAAGCACTTACTAATATCACTCTAATAGAGAGTAAGAACATGATTAGCAACGAACATAAACTATTAATCGCTGTCTTAATTATGAGACAAGATAACAAGCGTAATAAGTGAACATGCAAAGATAAAGAAATATAGTAAGCGATTACTATATTTCTTTATATATTAATATCGAAGTCCTAGAAAAAACGCGAATGTGTCGGGTGCATAGCCTGTGTCAATCGCGACCATTTTCCAAACACCCTTTCACCACCAGGCCTATATAACAAATACTTTACCCTTGCGCCGCTTAAATCCATACACTTATCCTTGTCCCAGTACGCCATGTCCATTATTCTTTTCAGGACGACTTTCTAATAATATTTAAGGATCAATATGAAAAGATTTTTTTTGGCTACTTTGATTTTAGTTTGTTCAAATGCAATGGCAGAAGGGGAGGGCCTGTTCGCCGAGTACACCGTGAAACCGAGCGAATCATTAAATGATATAGCCAAGCGTAACGGGACCACGTGGGCAAAGCTGGCAGAAGACAATGATCTCCCTGATCCACCAACTGTTTATGTTGGGCAAAAGCTGGCAATCATGAAAAAGATGAATAAGGACGAATATCTGGCTGCGATTGCAAAGACCCGACCAACGTGCTCAAGCAAAGAAGAATGTGACAAGAAAATGGAAGCTGCTCATTTGTGGGTGAGTAAATACGCTGATTACAAGATCAGAAGTTCAAATAACGTATTAATCGAAACATACGCTCCGCGCGAGTTCACTGGCGAGATCATCGTAAAGGTTTCTAAGGAGCCTTATGGGAAGGGAACCTATGCGATCGTGGCCAACATGTCATGCAATAATCCGAATATGACCAAGCCTTATGACCCGATGGCCAGTTGCAAGAGAAACGTTTATAAGGAAATTATTAAGTTCAACGATTTCGTTAGTTCTTATTAGCTTTAAGCTATTTGACCAAGTAAAGAGGGAAAAGATGGCTTCAAAGGATGATTTAAATTATGTTGCTTACCACATTATCGAAATTCTGGAAGAACAGGGTTTAGATAATTCTTATATTAACGAAAAAATAGATCGTCTTTACGAATTCGGCGAAAATAAAGCCGCTACATTGCTTTGGGCTTCAAACCAGCTCGATAGTAGAAATTTTAGATTACTTTTGGGCAAACTTAATTTAACTCCCGATCAAGTAAAGATATTTTGTCGCGTATTGAACAAGCTGAAAAAATATTTGGGCTACAATTTATTGAGCTAAGCTTTTTAATTACCTATGATATTCCGAATAAATTAATGCCCCATATATCACTTGAGGCATTTCTTACTGCACTTGGCCAGATTTAATTAACTCTAGCGCTTTTTTCTTCAATTCCTTCCTACGCTCTTTTTCAGCAATCTTTTCTTCGCGAATGGCTTCAATATGCACACCGAAAAGCTGATCAGACAGATTGCCACTTTCAAGCAAACGTGCAAAAGCGTCAACAATCTCGCCTTGAGTGAGTTTATGCTGTTTTGCCATATTTTCTAAGGTCTGGATTGTCTCTGGACGCAAAGTGATGGATGTTCGAACTAAACCTTTTTCTTTATAAAATTTGGAAGAGTTAGTAGCTGCCATTATTTGCTCCAATTAAAATTTGATGAAAATTAAAACTTGCATATTATAGTTATTATTGCATTGATCACGCTGAAATACCACAAAATAAAACGGGCTTGCCCAAAACATTGAACAAGCCCAGAACACTATGCAGCTTTTTTGAAACCGAGCTTTTCAAACTCGAAATTCGCAACGATATTCTCGCCAAAGCCGGGTGTTTCTCTGATGATCTGTAAACGCTGTCTAGCGTGAGATTTGAGCGTTGAATTGTGCTGGTCTGTGAAATCAACAATAAACGCAACGTTTGGACCGAATTTCTTAGCACGTAACCCGCGCCCAATACGCTGGCGTAAGGCAACTTCCGCTTTCCCACCACCGGCAAGAATAATCAACCCGACAGCAGGGACATCCACACCCACATCAAGAATTGTTGTTCCAATCAGTACATCAATATCCTTATTGGCAAGTTCGGTGAGCGCAGATTTACGTTCTCCCTGATCATCTTCACCGCGAATATATCTCGCTCTGATACCTATATCGTCAAACAGCTTCAATAGGGTGTCGCCATGCGAGGTATGCTGGACGAGAACCATCGCCGTCATGCCATATTCACGGGCTTTGAGAATTTCCATACAGATGGCATTGTTCCGCTCTTCGTTTTGCACGATTCCCAAGCGATAGGCAGCTTGCCAAGGGGTAATAGAGTGTAATTTGGCTGGCTTTTTCTTCAATTCGACGATTTTGAAGTAAGGCTTAGCAAGGATTCCGCGATCAATCAGCATTTTTTCCGTAACCTTGATGGCAATCGGTCCGGAACAAGCCATCAAACGCATATTTGACTCTTGGCTTTCACGCATGAACGGCGTTCCGGTCAATGCCAAGCGGTAATAGGCGTTTTTACAGTGGCGCATGATCTCGTAATACGAATTTCCACCTGCCTCATGTGCTTCTTCGAGAATTACGAACTCAAAAAGCTCCAAAAGCTTGATGGTTTGCTGTCTAACGAGTGATTTTTCCTTGAATTTTGCTTCTGCCTTGGCTTGCATCGCAGGTGCCTTGTCCTGAAGCTCCTTTTCATGTTGCAGTGCAAGGTTATGAAGCACTTTTTTGATTTCGGACTCGACTTTACCGACCTTAATTAGCTGTTTTTTAGTGTCCGAAATCTCTTTTTCGTGTTTTTTGACTACGTTGTCATAAAGGATCTGAAATTCCTTCTCTAAAGTCGTCTCTTCCAGCTTGGCGGCGAGGGTTTGAACCATTCCGACCGTCATTTTCTTGATGGAGAGCTGACCTTTTTCATTCACCTGTCCAAAACTGCCATCACCAATGACCGAACATGCAACGCCATTTGCTTCGAATGCATCTTTCATCTGATACATCAGAATCGAACGGGTTGTTAAAAACAAGGTAGGGCGGTTAATTCGGGCCTGACACAACATGGCAATGCGTGATTTACCGCCACCAGTAGCGACTTGAGCGATAATCTGGCCATGACGTACAAGACGATCCATAACTTCCGGCTGGTAATCGTAACGAGGGTCATATCCGTAACTATCTACCACTGGTCGGGCAGGTCCAAGTGGAGCGGGGAGGGGTTTTCGTGCGAGTTTTACTTCAAAACCTGCCTTCTTGAGTCGATCCGTAACATGGACTACAAATCCTGCTGGAAAAGAGCACTTGGCAAAGTCAAAAAATGACGATCTGCCATCCCAACGGTGCTGTCTAAACGCTAGAGTTTCTTCGGCGCCATCCACCAAATAACTAAGCGCCGACTGTACTTCAAGTTTCGCCTCAACAGGAGGCTTGTGTAGGATGGCATTTACGGCGTCATAAGCGATTGTTACAACTTTTCCCATTTCAATACCTTTTGCATTTGCTTAATATTTGGCTTAAATTATAAGTAAGCACTTACTAATATTTCAAAGTAGTTTCCTATGTCAGTTGAATATTTAGAAATCGACCCAGGAGAGCTTTGGCCTAATCCTTGGAATTCAAACGTCGTATCACCTGAAAACGAGCGAAAAATCGAAGAAGGTATTAAACGTCACGGTATGTTTAAGCCAATTATCGTTCGTACCCTTCTTGATGGCCGCTTACAGATCATTGGCGGTCAGCACCGAGCAATGATTGCTAAACGTCTTGGTCTACTCACTGTGCCGGTAATGAACCTTGGGCGCATTGACGAAGCCAGAGCAAAAGAGATCGGTCTAATCGACAACGGTCGTTATGGCGAAGATGACATCGTTAAGCTCAACGAAATTCTTCATGATCTTGGCGGTATCGATGAATTGATCGATGTAATGCCTTGGTCAAGTGAAGAAATCGACATCTTCTCTAGCACTAATATAGCGCTGGACGCTCTAAGCGATCTCGATTCGCCATCAGAGGAAGTTGAATTACCCAAGACAACCAAAGTTCAAACTCACCAAATCATGCGTTTCAAGGTTCCGATCGAGGACGTAGACGCAATTACCAAACTCATCGAGAAGACCATTAAGGCACAGGGCTTTACCGAATCCGACAGCTTGACGAATGCAGGGGATGCCTTGGTTTATCTCTTGGGAAGCAAGTAATGAAACCATATGAAGGATGGGATGGCTAATGACCGATTTATCTCAAAAAGGGCAGGTTCGAATGTACCGACGGGGTGGCCAATACCCTGTAGACCTTGAAGCAATCCAGTTTAATGGAAACAACGGCTCCGAAATTGAACTCTGGCTTGGGGTTCACTGCTCAACCCAAATGAAAACAGTAGCCAGAGTAGGGGGAAATACCGATGAAGACTTTTCCCTTGTCATTCCCGGCATTGGTACAGCCGAGGCAGGTGATTACATCGCTAAAAACCTAGATGGAACGGTGGTCATCCTCAAGCCAGACTATTTCGAGAGCGAGTTTCAGGAAGTTATCACTTTCAACACGCCTGAACAGGAACATGAAGGGGCGGTTCCCGAAGTAGATGACGGCGCCTTGAAGTTTTTGAAGAAGTTCTGCAATGGATACCGCATCGTTTCAACATGCGACCTAACAGAATTGCAGATTGCAGAAGCCAACGTAGAAGGTCGTCTCTATATCGAACCTGAAGGTGGCTTCGGATGGGTAGCGCTCCCTTGGGAATTAACTACCGTCAGGGATCGGCAACGCGAAAAGTTCTACCAGATCAACAAGCAGTTGATTGAGCAAACCGATACGCGGGTGGCCGAATGAGCGAACTAAAAATCCAAATGTGGATTGTTGACGATGTAAAGCCTTACGAACTCAACGCCAAAATCCACAGTGAAGAACAAGTCGCCAAGATTGCCGAGTCGATTGCCCGCTTCGGTTGGGATCAACCCATTGTGGTAGATAAAAATGGCGTAATCATCAAGGGGCATGGTCGCCGTCTTGCAGCCATCAAGTTAGGTTTAATCGAAGTACCTGTTCTGGTCCGCGATGACTTGAATGAAGAACAGGTGAAAGCTGCACGCTTGGCCGATAACCGAGTTGCCATTGGTGACATTGATGCCGACCTGCTCAAGCTGGAGCTGCAATCCATCAACATCGAGTTCCTTGAGGACATCTTCGACAGCAAGGAGCTGGAGTTCATGCAAGCCGACCTCTCCGAAATGAACGTCGATGTGATTGTTGATGATCTGGACAGCGCGGTAGCCGAGCAACAGCGCCATACGGCAAATGCAGTATCGGAATCGAACGAAAAACCTATCCGAATCGACAAGGTTTTAGGGTTCAGCGAAGTATCGGGCAAAGAATCACGTTCCATTCACTACTTTATGGCCATTGCAGAAGATGCAACTGGACTAGAAGGGAAGGACGCTTTCGTAACGTATATCAGCAAATTGGTGGAGAGCGCTTAATGGCTGTTTATAACATCGATGTCCGATACAAAACGTCAGTTGAGCGTACCGAACGTGTACTGGAAATTGCCGAGTCGTTCGGGTTGGGCTTAGATGCGAAGGAATTTGTGGTTTTCGATAACACGCCAATTGAAATCGAGCAGGGAGACATCGTTTACATCACTGGTCAGTCTGGTGGCGGTAAATCGACCCTGCTACGGAAGCTGGCGGAACAAATGGAACAAAGCGGCTTAAAAGTCGCTGACCTGAATGCCATTGAGCATGATGACCGTCCAATCGTCGACCAGATTGGCGAAACACTAAAAGACGCTCTGGATGTACTCACCATTGCCGGCATCACTGATGCCTATATCTGGCTAAACAAGTTTGATGCCCTCTCGGACGGCCAACGTTATCGCTTCAAACTGGCAAAACTGATTGAGAGCAAGGCGGACGTCTGGATTGCAGATGAATTTCTTGCCGTTCTTGATCGAACTGTTGCCAAAGTTGTTGCGTACAACATTCAGAAAATTGCCCGAAAACTCGGAACAACCGTACTGGTTGCCACAACGCATGACGACATGGTTGAAGACCTCAACCCAAGCCTCTTCATTGATAAGCGATACCGCGAAAAAGTGGTAATCACCAAAGCACCTGAAGGATTTAAACAAGTATGACTAATCGATCAAAAAAAGTTGTAACTAAAGACACTGTAGATGCTCATGAATTCGCGTCAGAAGCATCCGAAACTGTTGCAGAGCAAATCGTTCAAGCAGAAGTTGTGGAGCGTTCTGAGAGCGAACCAGCGCAAACCAAGCGCACATTAACCCTATATTCTTCAACCGTCTGCTCACCTTGCAAGACCATCAAGCCGATTCTGGAAAAACAAATGCTAGGTCGCGCAACCGAATACCATGTGCTGACCATTGATCCAAACAATATCGAACCTGAAATCAAACAGCAGTTTGAAGAAGCGGGCGTAACGCAAGTGCCTACCCTGATCTGCAAGGAAGATGGCAAAGAGGTAGGTCGTTTATCGGGATACAGTGGTGTTCGACCGCTACTCGATGTCTTGAAAGCTTGGGAAGTGATTTAACAAAGGGCGTTTAACGCCCTTACTTGATTGAGAAAGGTATGGAAAAGGTTTTACTCGATACACCAGATATTCTCGTTACTCGTAAATCACCTAAGCAAAACCACAACCTGTCATTGCTCAAGGACATCATTGTGGAGCCGGGTGACAAGAG
Source organism: Acinetobacter sp. S-1 (assembly GCF_059579785.1). Classification (NCBI taxonomy): domain Bacteria; kingdom Pseudomonadati; phylum Pseudomonadota; class Gammaproteobacteria; order Moraxellales; family Moraxellaceae; genus Acinetobacter; species Acinetobacter sp. S-1. Next base: position 50,949 of record NZ_JCAOGE010000002.1, on the reverse strand, counting down.
TGACTGGGACCTTCTGCACGAATTGCACTACAAGGCAGAAACGCTGCCGATCGGTTCAAGGTTCTGGAAAGTAACCCTGCATGGCAAGACCATTGGTGTCGGGATTCTGGCTGTTCCCAAAATGTTGCTTTCGGGTCGTAATGACTTGTTCAAATATCTACGTCCAAACGTCAACGGCAAGGATACCCGCCTGATCAATAAAAGTCGGGCTGAATGGCTAAACGAAAATGTCTGCACCAATAGCCGACTTGTACTGGACACCATCTACCGTGGTTGCGGGATTGCGTATCGTGCCCAAAATTTAATGATGCGCATGGTGGATAGAAAACATACCGAGTTCCAAAGCTCGATGTCGAAATTCAATCCATTCGTGGAAAGGGCAGGCATCAAGTTCACCTCGCCTAAGCAGGCGACCAATTATCAACGCGGTGTGGACTTCTTTGTGAAATGGTTTGAAACCAAGCATCCGACAGATGTTGTGGGGATTCTGGAGGAGCTGAGCTCCAAACCCGAACCTATCAAAAAGAAGATCATCGCTGAAATGCGGAAGTTCTATTACCAATACAGCTCTTTGGAAAAATCCGGCAATAACCGGCTGAATGGTTTTAGCCGTGTAGAGAGCATGCCTGTCGAAAAGCTGCTAAAGAACATTCAACAACTGGTTTTTGCGTCTCCGTTATATGGGGTCTATACCAATCCTGACTTGATCTACAAAGCCAAACATCCTGAGCACGAGATTCCCAAACGGGTATCAATTTTGGCATTTGACTGTCAGAAACCAGACGAACCCCTAAATGTTGAACTCATTAAATCAAGAGGGCTTTTATTCGAATGCAATTAGGTCTAACCCCAAAACAGATCGAATTACTGACAAAGATTCGCGATAAAAATCCAGACGGTTCTTTGCTCTCAATCGAACAGCTTCATGACGCCGTGAGTTACACCTGCACCCGACAAGCCATTACATGCAGCCTAAATTTTCTGATTAAAAGAGGCCTGATTGAGAAGAGCGGGCAAAACGTGGTGAGAAACGGGCGTAGATTTACGGTCGTCAGCATCAAGCCATTGGGCGAGGAAATACTAAACGCCTATGTACCTTCGCTACGGCAGGTACTTGTAGAAAATGAGGATGAGGAAATTGAAAAAATCTTCTAAGGTAAAAAGCGTTAAGAAAACCTCGCCAAGTTGGTTCCGCACTCCGTACAATCGCTTATGGTATGTTTTGGTCCAAGACCCAAAACAATTCTTGGCTATGGAAGATGAAAGCCATCATGCGCTTTACGAGATTGCTAAAGAGCATTTTCAGTCCCATTTTAAAGCCATCACTTTCTATGCCGCCAACAATTCGGGCGAGTTGATTGCCGCGATCTATTATCCGAGGATGTTTGACGCTGACGAAAATGAGGTACTAACCGTGCTTTGCCATGAGTGTGTTCACATATGGCAGGAATTCGCGGAAAGCCTACATGAACACGAGCCTTCGCGTGAATTTGAGGCTTATACCATTGATGAGATTTTTGGAAACGTCCTGACTGAATACCGCAAGTTAGTGGAAATCAATAAAGCCCATACCGAGAGTAAAGCCATTAAACATAAAAAACAGCCCGACCTTGTTTAATTCCGACATTTGGGTAATTTGGGTTTTCCGCAACTCTTCGAATAATATATTATTAATAAGTGCTTACTTTATTGTATTATTAATATATTCGGAAAACTGCGGAACTCCCAAATGTCCCAAGTACAGGAAATCTTTCTTATCGGCGAAGATTTTGAGCCAGGCATCGTCGGAAATTCTGAAATTGATATTTTATTGGGCCATGACACGGCGATCTGTGGAGAGTTCGCAATCAGGAAGGAAGATGGCTATACACACTGTCCGGACTATTGCGAGGATAAGAATATAACTTTCAGGGAGTTATACAAATTAAACTTACATCCACTCATCCTTCCAGCCAGCCATGAATCCTCCAAAAGACGCTCTAAAAAAGCTTTAGAGAAAGCCGAACAGCTTCAAGACAAGTTTGTTGCAGTCTTTATTCTTGGCTCTGAATTTTACGTAACCAGACCATTTGAAAGTGAAAATACAGCACTAGCTTGCGTGCTTTGGTATGCGCTTGCTTATTACTCTTAAATAAAATTATTAATAAGCGCTTATTATTTATTTTTGGTTTTATTTTGCTTATCCTAGAGGCCATCGGACATGTTTGAAATGGTGCGTGTCTGACTTTTTAGAGGGCGCATATCATTTAGTAGCTGGTACGCGCCTTTTTTTTAGGTGATTGCATGACTGAAGAAACAGCCAACAAACGCAGATACCCTTCAGCAAGTGCTTGGGCAGAAGCAGAGGCGTTATGGGCTTCTGGTGATGTGACACTAGAGGACTTAGCCAAGAAAGTCGGGGTAAGCGCAACTTCTGTTTCCCTTCACATGAAGAAGCGGAAAATCACGAAAGGGGAGAAGGCCAAGGAACATTCCGAGCGTATCTCCAAACAGGTCGCCGAAGATATTTTGTCAGAAGGGACCGTACATAGCCAAAGAATTAAGGAAACCAAAGAAGAACATTACAAGATGGCGACGGGCCTAGCTCGCCTGACTTGGAATGAAATTGTCACTGCCAAGGCAAAGGGCGGTGCCTATGCGGCGATTCAACAAAATTTAAAAGCACTAGAAATCGCTTCGAATGTTTTGGCAAAGATCCGCCAAGAACGGTACGCCGTTTTAGGTTTGGATAAGCCTGATGCTGTAGATGCTACTCAACTTCCGGAATTGGTAATTGAAGAATTGACGGCCGATCAGGTTCAACAATTGAAAGAGCGTGATTTCAACAATGGTAATTACGACTTTGAAGATGAGGACATGTTAGAGCCATCAAATGATTCAGGGGAATGATGGTTTTAGATGGCAGATAAGGTTCGGCTTTCATTGCATCCAAAGCAAATGGAAGTCTATCTTTCAAATGCTCGATTTCGCGTAGTGGTTGCTGGTCGCCGATGGGGTAAGACCAGCCTTTCGCGTACTCTGATTATCAGTAAAAGTAGAAAGCCAAGACAAAGAATCTGGTACGTAGCGCCAACTTACCGAATGGCAAAACAAATCATGTGGAAGGATTTGATTGAAGCCATTCCTCGGAAGTGGGTAGTTAAGATTAACCATTCAAGTCTATCTATTGAACTTGTTAATGGCACCCTGATTGAACTTAAAGGCGCTGATGACCCAGACTCTTTGCGTGGTGTGGGTATCGATTTCTTGGTATTGGACGAATTCCAAGACATTAGCGAAGAGGCATGGACACAATGTTTGCGTCCTACCCTTGCCTCTACAGGTGGTCATGCCATCTTTATCGGCACACCTAAAGCATATAACCAGTTATATACCGTCTATATGCAGGGACAAGACCCGAAAAAGGTCGAAGCTGGCCAATGGCAGTCATGGCAGTTCCCAACCATTACATCTCCATTTATTCCTGAATCGGAAATTGAAGCGGCTAGAGCCGATATGGATGAGAAATCATTCAAGCAGGAATTTTTGGCTTCCTTCGAAACCATGTCTGGACGTGTTTATTACCCGTTTGATCGTAAGGAACATGTCGGGAAATATCCTTTTGATCCAAAACTGCCAATCTGGATCGGCATGGACTTTAACATCGACCCAATGAGTACCGTCATCATGCAGCCGCAACCAAATGGCGAAGTTTGGGTGGTTGATGAGATTGTCCAGTTCGGCTCTAACACGGAAGAGATTTGTGAAGAGATTGAACGGAAATACTGGCGGTATATGAAACAGATTGTCATTTTCCCCGATCCTGCTGGCGGTCAACGCCAACATGCTCGTGGTGAGTCCGACTTGGACATCATGCGCGAGAAGGGATTTAAGAAAATTCTTTACAGAAGAAAGCACCCTGCAATTGCCGACAGGGTAAATGCAGTTAACCGCATGTTGAGAACTGCGGATGGAACAGTTGCATTAAGGGTTGATGAAAAATGTAAGCATTTGATCAATTCATTTGAACAGACCATCTACAAACCAGGTGGACGTGATGTTGATAAATCAGGTGGTGTAGAACACAGTGCCGATGCCATTGGATATGCAATCGAGCACCAATTCCCACTTCGTAAGATTGAAATTAAAGGCGTTTCAATTTAACCTATATTATTAGTAAGCGCTTACTAATATTTTGAAGGCGATAAGATGACAACCGAACTATCCTCATACGACCGACATGCAATAAGTTCGACCGCTTCCTCAGAAGAAGCGAATGACCCTCTTGTACGTTTAGTATCACGTCGTCATCCACTATATGAAGCCATGTCCAAACACTGGATGTTTATGGATGACACCTATAGCGGTGGCAGAGAATGGTTTAATCATCATATCTTCAAATACATCAAAGAGGGTGATGCCGAATTCAAGGATCGTATCTCACGCGCTTATCGTTTCAACCATACCCGCGAAGTTGTAGATTTAATTAATAAATATTTATTCAAGCAGGAAATCACCCGCAATAAGGTAGATGCTCCTGCCGACGTGGTGAAGTTTTGGAAAAACTGCACCAAGAGCGGCTTAACGATTAATGATTTCGTTCGCCAGATCAGTAAGAAAACCTCAATTTACGGTCGTATTGGGGTAGTTATTGATATGGATGCGGTACCAGAAGATCAAAGACCCTTAAACAAACGGGAAGAAAAGGAAGCTGGGCTATCTGCTTACGCCTACATCATCACTCCGCTTCAAATGCTGGATTATTCGTTTGATGATCACGGCAAATTAAACTGGATGCTGATTCATGAAGTGGTTCGCGACGATGAGGACCCACTAAATTCAACAGGCAAGGGGACTACACATGTCTAACCCCTAAATCAATTATTGCCATCTATTTGCATGACTACGCAAACAGAAGATTGCGATTCGATTTACAGGACAATATTCCCGTAGGCGTTAATCGTGTCTATTCTATCGAGATATTAAATAATGCTCATTACAAAGAGGAAGGAACGTTTACAGTTTATGAGTTTATGAATATGCGAGAGGCTTTTGTAGCAAGTAGCGCAACAAACTTTGGCATTGAAATCTACGATGAAAGCGAGCGACCAATTTTTAACTCCAATATGCCAATATTCCGTCCAGTAAGTTATCTTCAAGCTATTAGGATGAATCAAAATTACAATATGCCTCTGACAACTCCAAGTGCCACTTACATTGAGCCAATTGCTGGCGGAACTGTGGGCAAAAAAATTGCTATTGTTATTACTCAACTTGGGTATCAAGGTAAATGTTTTATTCTCAGAAATAGTTTTGGATTAAATTTCTGCATTCCTGCTTTCTGGATTGACGAAGCAAACGGTACATTTAATTTGCAATATATTTGGAATAAAGTAGCAAAGGATAGAGGCTCTAGCACAGCCGCAGTCGGAAATGCCACTTGTATTGCTATGGCAATTGACGTCACTAATATGTAATAAAAAGGCTTCCAGTTGGAAGCCTTTTTAATGAAGTCGAATGGTTACGCAGTACCGCCATTTTCTTCAGTGGTAGTGGTTTCATCTACATAAACCAGTCCGACCGAAGCTAGACCAGGAGTCTTCCGATCGTAAATCAAGGTCAAGTTTTCAACCGGCTTTCCATTTTGACCTTCGAGCAAGTTGACTTGCCCTAAAAGAACGTTCAAAAGGTTAGCTTCATCTTTCGTGATCTGCTTTAATGCCATAGTAAACATCCTAAAAATTGAACAACGATAATTTTTACACACTCATAAATTATTAGTAAGTGCTTATTTATAAAATATAGTAAAAATGTTATATTTTCTCAACTAATCTAAGGCGAGAAAATCATGACCGAACCAGTATCAACTACTATCGGTGGATTCGCTGCTTGGAAGGCATTTGGCATGACTATCGTAGTCGCAATCTGTGTGATGGCAGTTGCGGCTGTAGTGCTCATGATGCGGATGCCGAGATCTCCGAGAGAGTGGGGAGTTGGCTTGATTACCACAGTAATTTCAAGCTTGGCTGGCGGCTCTTTCATCATCATCAAATTTAACCTTCATGCTTGGGCAACAGACGTATGGGGAATGATCGCGCTTGGCGGTTTCTTCTTCACATGTGGTTTGCCGGGGTGGGCTATTGTCCGTTGGATTTTCAACTATATCGAAAAGAAGGAGGATTCCGACATTTTCGAAGTTGCAACTGATATTAAAAACGACCTGAAGGAGTTTAAAGATTAATGAGTAGCATGGTATCCGCACTTGCATCAGTGCAAATGGCTCAGATTGCGCAAACTTATTCTTGGCTTCGGGCGATGTCAGGAGGCAGATTAACTCAGGAACAAGTAACTGCTGGTGACGAGATTATCGAGAAGGCGGGATTAGAAACTTTCGCCAAACTCATTGGTTACAAACTTGAATCTGGCGTTACAGGGCAATGGGATATTTCCGAAAAAGGATATGAACTTATACGTGGATTTGAAGGTTTCAGGAATACGGCATATCTGGATACTGGTAGCGTCCCGACTATTGGCTTCGGCACAATCAAATATCCAAACGGCCAACCTGTAAAAATGGGTGATACTTGTACTCGTGTTCAAGCAGAAGAATGGCTTAAAAACGATTGTAAGTGGGTTGATGCTTGTCTTGATAAGTATGTGAAGGTCAAGGTAACTCAAAATCAATTTGATGCGCTTGCTTCGTTTGTTTACAACGTAGGTGAAACTGCATTTGTCAAAAGTACAATGTTGGCTGTCCTTAACCAAGGGAACTATATTGCTGCTGCAAATCAGTTTGATCGTTGGATTTTTGACAATGGCAAACGTATTAATGGATTAGTTAACCGCCGTGCTGCTGAAAAGAAATTATTCTTATCATGAAGCATTTCGGTACATTAATGCTGTGCATCCTGTTTTCAGGATGTACAGCTTCAACAATTCAAAACAATATCCATGTCACTGTCTGTTTACAGTGTGCACCTATGATGAGCCGATAGAACAATGATTTCATTTCTTTGGCATCTGGTAGGGGGAATAATGTTTTTAACAACATGCATTATCCTTATGTACTCTTATCTTCAAAACAAATCTTAATTTGAATTTAAAACTAAACCCAATTTTACTTCTTCCTGTGAACTCTTTTTTTTAAAAACGCTCTATGCTTTGAATTACAAGAGTTCTAATAATAACAGTACAAAAATTCCGTTGTGGATAACTTAAAACCTATTTGAATTTAAAATCTTTTCTTTTTTTCTTTTAGAAGCTCTGAAACGATTGCTATCAAATACTTTCAAAGCCTATTAAGGTACAAAAACTCCGTTTGAGCGGTACAAATACTCCGTTTTAACGGTACAAAAAGTTTTAATTACGGTACAAATATTCCTTTTTAACGGTACAAAAATTCTGTCCTGTATTTTCAATAGTTTAAAAGGTACAAAAACTCCGTTAAATCGCCTTTAACGGTACATTTTCTCCGTTAGAAGTCCTATAAAGGTACAAAAACTCCGAATAAGTACCTTTTAAAGCCATTTTTCCATTAACTTAAAGAATACATAAAAGGATTTCGGTACATTTTCTCCGTTTACACCCCTATAAAGGTACATTTTCTCCGCTAAACTAATAGCCAAAATCATCATAACGGTACAAAAACTCCGATAGGGGAGTGATAACGGTACATTTTTTCCGTTCAAAACAGGCGATAACGGTACAAAAATTCCGAAGGAATGCCTATAAAGGTACAAAAACTCCGGTAATGTCATTACATTGTCATGTTTTGGTCAAAATCCTTAAATATAAATCCGCTCAATTCTGACTGATTAACTAGATTTACAAACATTATCTAATCATGTACCTTTTACGAAAACCAATAAAACCTTTCTGAAACGGAATATATGGCAGAACTTATTAGGAATTCAGATGTTTATAAAGCGAATGCATTGATTAATGCAAGCTACGCTTTGGACACTGCTGAGCAAAGAATAATTCTACTCGCCATTTTAGTTTCCAGAAACAAGAATGCAGATCTGACTGCCGAAACGATTATCGAGATTCCGGCTTCCTTATATGCCCAAAAATTTAATACAACAGTGAGCGCGGCATATAAAACACTGAAGGAAGCCGAAGATACCTTATTTGAAAGACGTTTTTCTTACACCACAATGCGAAATGGCAAGATTGAGGTGGTTCGGTCACGTTGGGTATCACGAGTTTCATACGTTAAGGATGATGCATTATTAACGATCACCCTAGCTCCTGATGTGATTCCTCTAGTAACCAAGCTAGAAGGAACCTTTACCAAATATGCCATCGACAATTTACGCGATGTGACCAGTAAATATGGCATCCGTCTGTATGAGTTGGTCGCTAGTTGGAAAAATTCGGATATACGAAAAACTCCTGTTTATGACTTTGAGGACTTCCGTGCCAAGATGGGCCTTCTTCCTCATGAGTATAGAGACAAGAAAAATCCCGAAAGTACGGATATGACCAACTTCAATAAACGTGTATTGAAGCCGGCAATTGATCAGATTAATAGTTTTACTGACCTGTTTATTACTGAAAAGAAAATCAAGACAGGACGTAATATCACGGGCATTTATTTTGAAGTAAGTTTAAAAACCGATAACTTCATTGAAGGCGAAGCGAAAGAAATCCATGACAGCAAGCCTTCTTCCGATTCAGCTAAAAAGACAGGCGCTCCTTTAGAAAACATTAGGCTTCCAAAAGTATCGACCCAAGAGTTTTTGGGTAGTGATCTCAGCGAAGAGGACCTTAACAAAGAGAACCCATTAAAAGAATTTATCGTTGAATCTGGCGTTTATAAGTCTGCTATTGAAAAGCCAGTAGAAGAAAAGGATGAATTTGAATTAAATGGCATAAAACGACTGTATGAGGCACTATTAAAGCTGGATGAGGGCGTAACCAAGGAATACGTCCGCGAATATGCCCAGATTAAAGGCGTAACTCTACAACACGCATTAATTGAACTTTATAACTCTAAAAGACCGGCTTAAACATTCCGGTACTTGGGTCTTTTCCGAAAACTTGGGTTTTTGAAGTGCTAACGAATAATTAAATAATACTTTCTATAATATTTAAGTTTTTATATTAATTATTCGGAAACGATCGGATGTCCCAAGTTGAAAAACAAATACCCAAGTATTTAGATTGGGCGGGTCACTTTTATGGCAATGACCTTGATTTAGAACATTACGAAATTCTCACCATTCAGTACATTCCCAAGAAAGAGCGGAAGCTAGAAACGCAGTTAATGACAACCAAGTGGTTTGACTATAGGCTGATGCATCCCATGCAAGCCACTTATTACTTCTTTCGGCTTTTCAAAAATGAATATCGAAACTTTTATAGAAAAGCTATTGATCATAAGGCGGCCGAATTCGTTAAACCCATTAAGGAGCGAGATTTCTTACTCAGTCGTGAGGCCTTGTCATTTTGGCGACTCAGACAGGCGGTTGATGCTTTGGGAATGCGTTATGACTTCTATTTAAAAACCGCATTTGATAAATGCTTTAAGGTGATTGCGAATGGTAGACCTTTGCCACCTAGACCTGCTCAACTAAAAAAAGAAGAACTGTTAATTGAAGTCTTCCATGAGTGGGAGTCTTATTGTGAAGCTTCGCTCCAGATCGCTAAAAGTCCATATTTTACCGCTACACTTTTTCATAACAGTCCAATGCAAGTTGATTATGAAGATTTTATTGTTAAGCAGGTGCGGATGCGTCAAGTGCAGCATTACGCATTAGGGACATGCATTTATCGCTATGATGCGCTTCGAATTGAAAAAGCTTTAGAGTCTTTTGATATTTCAATCATCAACCAAGCTATTAAATCCAGTATTTAATGCTTTTTTCTCTTAAAATATTAATAAGCGCTTACTATAATTTGATAATATCGTTTTTATAGTAATTACTAATGTTTCGAGGTTTTAATGAGCGAATGGCAGAAAGAACTTGCGATACAAAACAAGTTCGGCAATAGCGCTCCAATTTCAAAGGAGTCTATTTACTTAAATACGGAAGAAAAGCAAAAACTTCAATTTCAGCCGCGTAAAACGTATGGGCGTAGGCTGCCAGCGAACGAATGCGAAATTGAAGAAATGGGCTACATGAAGTTTGTTCGTAAGCTGCAAGAGCAAGAACAGGAAATTGTAGTCATTAAAACAGACGGCGAAGTTGTACGTGGATACATCCGTGCTGCGGATGCAGAAACGATCTCGCTTCGTTGTTATTTGAATGGTGATAAAAACGGTCGTTATCGTGCGCGTGTTCTTTTTAAACACCAAATTTCCGAGTTCTCACCAACTAAGGGGATTGAAGACCTAGTTGATGAGCTAGAGAGAAAGTCGAAATCTAAATCTTAAACGTAAGCCATCTATTTTCTATAAGGATTATCTTATATGTCTACTGCTGTGGCCGAAATTCATGAAGAAGAGGTCGTTGATAAAGAACTCGAAGGCTTCACCGAAGAAAAGTTTGATTACGACGATGAGTTTCAATCAAAAATTGCGGCTTTAACTTTACGTGATGATGAGTTTCTTAGAAGAGCCGCCCATATTCTGAAGCCAGAATTTTTCGAAAATCAGGGTGAAGCATGTCTGGTCGATATTGCGCTCCAACACTTCAATAAATATGGATGTTCTCCTGATCCCGCTTCTGTTGTCCAAATTATCAAGGATAAAGCTGCTTCTAAAGTTTATAAGCGAGAAACATTAGCGGCAATTGTGGAAGCAAGGAAGAAATTAATTGGCATCTATGTCACTGACAAGGCTTTCGTTGAAGAAAAGGTTGTTGAGTTCGCGCGAAAACAGGCGGTATCCAATGCGATTGTTAATTCTGTTCCTGATCTTGAGGCAGGTAATTACGCCAAGATTGAAGCGCGTATCAAGGAAGCTATTGCGGTCGGATTGAATGAAGAGGGTGTTGGTTATGACTTCTTCGCTCAGGCGTTGAATCGTAAGCTGGCACGTATCGAGAAGCTGACAGGCAAAGTACCTCCGACAGGCATTACTACTGGCTGTAAAGAACTTGATGATCTGCTCTATCACAGAGGTTGGGGACGCAAGGAGCTGTCTCTATTAATGGGCGGTGCAAAAGCAGGTAAGACGCAAGCGCTTATTCACTTTGGCCGTATCGCAAGCTTTGCTAAATACAACGTTCTATATGTAACGCTAGAAGTTGGTAAAGACATTATTGCAGACCGTTTAGATGCCTCTATTTCAAAAGTGATCATGAAAGAATTGGCGTCGAAGGCTGCAAGTGTTGCAACTGCGGTCGAGACGGTAGCCAAGACGGCGGGCAAATTTATTATTCATGAATTTGGTTCCGGTACATTTTCTCCGTCACAGCTAAGAGCGTTAATTGATAGGTATAAGAATCCTGGGCGGAACCCTGATGGAACGATAAGACCGCCAATCAAGTTCGATATGATCATTGTGGACTATGCAGATTTGATGCGTCCAGATATTCGTACAAATGACCCAAAAGAGAACTCAAGAGCTATCTATGTTGATTTACGCGCGATTGCTTTTGAAGAGAATGTGGCGTTACTGACAGCTACTCAGACCAACCGTGAGGGCTTTAAGTCAACGGTAGCCAAGGCAGAGCACGTAGCTGAGGACTTTAACAAAATCAGGACCGCTGACGTTGCAATCTCCATCAACATTACAGAGGAAGAGAGAGCGAAAGGTCAGGCTCGATTGTACTTTGCAGCTTCTCGTAACCAAGAGATGGGGGTTACTGTGGTGATTAAGCAGAATGTGTCCATGATGAGGTTCTTGGAAGAAGTGATTAGCGTCGAATAAATTTAACCCATTATTATAGTAAGCGCTTATTTATAACTTTGTGCTAGTATAAATAAGCGCTAATTTTATCTAATGCGATTTTGCAATATGAGAGATCAAGAAAGTTTAGCGGAGATATTAGACCGCATTGATATGGAGTATTGGCTTAACCGCGAAGGGTTTGAATACAAAGTAACTCGCGGAAAAAACGGAATCCAGTTGAATGTTAAGGAATGTCCGGTATGTGGTAACTCAAGCTGGAAAGTCTATCTGAATCAGGATACGGGTTTGGGTAACTGCTTTCATGGTGATTGCGAAACCAAATTCTCGAAATGGAAGTTTATTAAGGCTGGTATAGGTGGTAATAGCCTAAGCAATAAAGAGATTGTCGAGCATGTTAAAGCAATTGCTCAGGAGCAGGGCTGGCAGCCAAAGCGCAAAAGTGAACCCACACAAACCAAAATTGGCGATCTAAAGCTTCCAAAAGCCTATGACTTGCCGATCATGGGTCAGAACCTAAAGTACCTGAAAGATCGAAATATAACGCTCGATACGTGTCGTGAATTTGGACTGAAATTCTGTCAAAAGGGTTGGTTTGCATACATAGGTCCAACGGGTGAAAAGCAATACCAAAACTACAGCATGAGAATCATCATTCCTGTCAGGGACCTTGAAGGCAAGCTTGTGTCTTTTCAGGGTCGGGATATTACAGGAAAGGCTGAAAAGAAGTATCTATTTCCTCCTGGTTTCGCGTCTACGGGCACTTACCTATATAACGGCCATAATGCCCTAGGTTACGTTGAAATCGTCATGGGAGAGGGCGCTTTTGACGCTATGGCGATATATCAAGCCTTCAAGGAAGACGAGTTCCTTTGCAATGTTGGAGTTGTCGCGTCATTTGGTAAGCATCTTTCGGTAGGTGGTGATGAATCGCAAATGGCTGAATTACTAAAGCTCAAAGATGAGGGATTGGAGTGCGTGACAATTATGTGGGATGGAGAGCCTGCCGCAATTCTGTCTGCGATCGATGCATGTTTAAAGATAAATAGCTTTGGCATAAAGGCAAGGTTGGCCACGTTGCCTGCTGGATGTGACCCCAATGAAGTCGACCCTGAAATCGTTCGCACAGCGTATCGAAAAGCGATACCAATTACGCCAATTAGCGCAGTAAGTTTACGCATTAAGTATATGGGTAAAGTCTGAATCGTATTTGATTCCAAATCATTGTTTTTAAAATATTGTTGAAGTTTTCAAGGTGCTTTTACTATGAGTTTAAAAATTGTGGTCAGAAGTGCCTACTCATTGCATACGAGTGGGACAAAATATTATTCGATGTTCTTGTTATCTGTACAGGACGGAGCTAAACGCAACACGCAATTATTCAAAATTTATGGCTCAGCGGTAAATCAAACGGCTCAAGTCAAACACCATTCAGAAGGTAAGGGTGAAACACTTGATACCGAATTTAATAAAACACTAAAAGCGAAAGGTAAAGCAGGTGAATATAGCGATTTACGTGAAAGCGAAATCCTGCATGAATTTGATAATTTCCATGATTTTATTACTTACTTGACTCTCGACTCTCCGATTAATGCCATTAGAGCGCCTTTCGCATCAGCGATTACCGAAAAGGGTTTTGAACAATATTTAGAAACCTTGTCCCAAACGTTCGGGATTCCAGTTGATGACATGTACAAATTTACATTCAGATATGAAACAGAGGAAGAACGGCAACGAAAACAAGAAGAGGAAGAGCGTAAAGCGGCTCAGCTCATGGCACAACGACAAGAATTTTATGGTGAAGTTTTGGGGTCATGGTAATGAACAGAGTAATTATTGGGGTTCCACATTGTCGGTTTATGGTGACAAAGACCACAACGAATGAAAAGGTTTTGGAGCTGACAGAATATTTTGCTGTCCACAAGCATACTCAAGATGAAGTATTAGGCTTGGCGATCAAGGCTGTTGATTACCATGATAACAAGGGCGGTTATCACCGAACGGTCGAAATTCTTGAAAAATACGGAGGACTTTCTTACTCAACAGTAGCAGAAAGGGTAAAGAATTTAAGTAAGGCTGCTGTACGTAATCTAGTTGATGAATTGTCTACCAATTCGGATTCGATTAATCCAATTGAATATGCTCAATCAATTTTCGGTCGCGAAGCATCCAATATTTTTGACAAAGGGCGAGAAGCTGAGATCAAGTCAATTTTTCAAAATTATTTTGGACCTATCAGAAGCGAACTGAGCGAATTAATTCTTGATACAGATGAGTATGCTGCCTATAAAGGAGTACAAGGATCATGGTAACTAAAACTCTTCCTGAACTCGATTTGGAATTATCCAGAAGCGGAACAAATGCCTATTACTGCGATTTTTGCCCTCATACTGGCAACCGTCCTAATTATGCCGCATGCCTAAAGCGCATCCATAATGTTCAGGAGGGAAATGAACGCGAGGTGGATGCAGTTTGTGTAGTCGCTATCCATAGACATCACTGTGAAGCTGCCGAAATGCGTGAACGTGAAATTGAGGCAGGTAAGCCTCTCTATTACATTGATCGTTCAGAAATGCGAAAACAAGTTGGGAAGCGGCTGGCTAAACAAGGAATTTCTATTTCTTCTAAATTTGATTATAAGTTAGAACTTACTAATATTAATGGTGAAAAACCAGAAAAAGAAATTCCAGTTAATTCAAAGGGTAATTATTCATTAAGTGATGCAATCAATACTAAACTAAAGAAAAATAGTTTGAATACCAAAGATGTTCATGTAGAATCGCAACAAGAAAATAAAGTAAGCGCTAACTTATATAATGAGAGTGAGAGCTTAACTGTACCAAGTATCGAGAGCGGATTATCGCTTTTAGAAATTGCTAACCGTTTCAAAGCAAACCCACAGGAAAAATTATGAGCAACGCAGAAGATTTATTAGAAGCTTTAATCAAGGCATTAAAAGACTCGAATGTAGATGCCGAGGAATTACGCTTCATGACCTTGCTTCCTGATCACATGCGCAAGATTCAGGATTTAACCGAAGAGTTTGTAAAAGCTCACGTTAATGGTCCACAACAGCTTGAAGTTTACATGAGAGCCATTATGGGGGTGGTTGCACAGGTTCAAGCAGCATTAGTCGTGAATACCGGCACAGAATCAATTCAGGAATATGCACAATTATTGGCTCAAAAATCAGAAGATGAATATTTGCTTGATCTAGGTCACATGCTTCGTGATTTTACCAATCATTGGCTAGCGGTCTTTCTGCAAGCTGCAAAAGAGCATTTCGGCGAAGAAGTATTTAAAGCTCATCAAGCCCATGTTAGAGAAGTGATTAAAAACGCTAAAAGCGAAATGCTGAAATCCAAAGAAGGCGATTCCCCATTTAAAGATTCATTTATTCCTTCATTTGCAAAGCAGTAATAAGGTGTAGCAATGAATAGCGATCAGTTACTAGAGGCTTTAAACCAAATTGCATCTGAAAGCTCAAAAAATGAAAAACTAGCTTTACTCATGGATTTTGAAGCAGAAAAGGGGTTGTTCAGAGAAGTTCTGCGTTTGGCATATGACCCGTTTATTGTCTTTGGAATTTTGCCAAAAGCAGAAGATGCAGGAACAGGGGAATTAATGTTTGATGAGGTTGATACCCTTGAGTTCCTATCTAAGCTTAATAACCGTGAACTAACAGGCAATGCAGCGCGCGAAGCGCTGCGTAGCCAACTGGCTCAATTATCAGAGAAGTCAGGCGAGCTTCTAATTCGAATTTTAAGAAAAGATTTACGTGCAGGTTTTAGTGATGCAACGATCAACAAAGTCGTGCCTGATTTGATTCCTGTATTTCCATACCAACGCTGTTCATTGCCTAGTGAAGTAAAGCTGAAGGCATGGCCGTGGAAAGATGGCATTTATTTGCAAGAAAAAGCTGATGGCATGTTTGCCAACGGGACCAATTTAGAAGATAAGTTCTTCTTGTCCTCACGTCAGGGCATGCCGTTACCTATGGAGCATTTTTCCGACCTTACTGCGGAAATGGATATGCTGATCAAAGATGTCCAATATCATGGCGAACTACTTGTCGAGCGTGATGGTGTAGTTCTGCCGCGCAAGGTAGGAAATGGCATCTTGAATTCGGTCACAAAGGGTGGCTCATTTGCTGAAAATGAAAAACCGATCTATATGATTTGGGACTTCATTCCGCTTAGCTCTGTTAAGTCAAAGGGAAAATTTGAAGCAGCCTATAAACGCCGTATTGCACTGATTAAATCGATGCTGGCCAAGTTTAAGCCTAATTATGTGCGGCTTATCGATACGCATATTGTCCACTCATTGAGCGAGACTTACGATCACTTCTTTAATGTACTTATGCAGGGCAAAGAGGGGCTGGTAATCAAGCATCCAGAAGGTCACTGGAGAGACGGTACAAGTAAACACCAAGTTAAATTAAAACTTGATGCGGATTGTGAACTGGAGGTCGTGAGCATTAATCCGGGTAAGGTGGGTTCAAAGAACCAAGGGCGAGCTGGAGCTTTGCATTGTAAATCTGCATGTGGTCAAGTCATTGTGGATGTCGCC
This sequence comes from Acinetobacter sp. S-1, assembly GCF_059579785.1. Taxonomy (NCBI): domain Bacteria; kingdom Pseudomonadati; phylum Pseudomonadota; class Gammaproteobacteria; order Moraxellales; family Moraxellaceae; genus Acinetobacter; species Acinetobacter sp. S-1. Next base: position 34,604 of record NZ_JCAOGE010000002.1, on the reverse strand, counting down.
ATCAAGAATGAAAAAATGCGCGACGAAGTGGATGCAAACCCTAGTGACTGGATTGGTCGAATAATCACTGTGCGTTCAAATGCCATTATGCGTCCATCCAACAGTAACCAGAATTACTCGTTGTATTTGCCGCGTATGGTTGAGGACTGCTATCGAATCGATAAAACGGAAGCTGATGATTTAAAACGTATTGAAGAGCAATTCAAAAACGCTATCGAAGCTGCCAAGAAGCTGGCAGAAAGTGAAGCGATGGTGATTGACAATACAGCGACAGCATAAATATGGAGCATATATTGATGTTATCAAAAGCTAAAAAACTACATCGTCAAAAAGCCTTACGTCCTTCTACTGAACAATGGGAAATTATCGCAACTATTGGTTTTGCCATTATTCTTACAGTTATCGGGTATTTTTGCATTGGCGGAGCTAAAGCGAATGCAGCGGTGGTAGCGAGAGCAGCGTCTGTATCCTCAGCTCGTCCTTCGACATCTTTTGCGCGGTCTTACAGCAGCTCGTCCACACGCGCTCCGACCACTACAAGTTTTCGTTCTAGTCCAGTTAAGACTGTGACAAAACCTAGTACGATTCGTTCTGTGAAGCCTGTTACAACGCCTGCTAAACCGATGCCTGTTTCTTCTTCATCTACACAGAAGAAATCGCGTAAGATTGGTTTCCAATATGATTACTATGCATTTACAGATTGCATCCCTTATTCAAGCGGAAGTTTCCAAGGTTGGAAGTGTATTGATCGGGATTAATTGGGGCGGTTCTACCGCCTCTTCTTATGAGGTATGACGATGTTTGTATTGTTATCTGGAACAACGTGCAGCGGCAAAACAACCATTGCTGACGCGCTGACCGAGAAATATGGGTTTAATCGTATTGTTACCACAACATCACGGCCGAAACGGGAAGGTGAGGTTGAGGGTTTGCACTACCACTTTATTACTCAAACAGAGTTTGATGCACTAAAAAAGGCTGATCAGTTCCTTGAGACAAATAAACATGGTAATTATGAATATGGCGTAACGATTGATAATTTCAAAACCTTGCCAGATGATCGAAATGCCATAATTATTGTCGACCCAAATGGATATAAGAAGATTAAGCGTTATCTGAAAGCAAATGAAATTAAATATCTTGGGGTTTTTGTCGACGCTGATATTAAAAGCCGTCTACAACGTTTAATTGTTCGAGCAGATCAGAAACTTGCGGAACGTTTAGAGGTCATGATTCAGGTCGAATCTCATTGGATAAACGAAATCAACCAGTACGATATGTTGATTCAGAATGATGAAACAATTGAAGATGCCTTAGAGCCGATTTTAGATCATGTGCGCCGTGCAGGACATTTAGATAAAATAGCCTAAGCATTTTGATGAACAATTAAAATTTCCTAAAATAGAATGCTCCGATAATTTCAATAATTTCGGAGTTTTTTTATGCTACTAAAATCTGTTCCTGGTGTTTTGCCTGCACTTAAAAATAGCGATTTGGCAACTACGAAATTATGGACCACTCACATTGAAAGAATTACAAATTATCAATTAAACGCCGTAATTGCTAAATTCAAGTTTAAAAATGAAGAAAGTCAAATTGATAAGGAAATTGAATACGCGGTTAGTCAGATCAACGACGCTATTTATAACCGCCAAATCAACTCGGTAAAAATTGCTCGATTTAAATTAAAAAAAGATCATTCCATTACGGTGAGCAACCTAATTGCTGGTTTATTGAAGCTGAAGGAAGTTGAAAGAAAGGCTGTGTTGTTCTCATTAGAATCAGGATTAAGCCTTGATGAAGTGACAAACTTGGAAGTTAGACAAGCCAATGTGGCAGCTAGAAACTCAAAACTAGCGAGAGAAATTATTAAAAATTGCCCTGTGAGTATCAAAACAAACTATTTATTTTGGGAATCAAATGAGGAAAAGGAGCATGAAAAGCTCAAAAATTTAGAGCAAGCTGTGTTTGAAGCCTTTGGTTTTGACTTCAAACTGCTTGCCCTAAAATACGAGAATATTATTTATGACGAATGGTTTGAATTTCTTGGTCAGACGTCGTAATTGTCGCCGAGTTTTTTGATTCGACGAGCCGTATATTCTTCTAAAGCTTCATTGAGCATGGTTGTAAAAGTGGTCTTGTTAGAACCCATGCCAATGGAGCTGATAGATTTAAGCCAGTTCAAACGAAGGTACATTTCTTGGCTAATATTGTTGTTAAAAGGACGTTGAATTAATTTCAAGTCTTCAGGAGCAATATTAATGCCCTGACGCCAAGGCGCTTCACGGTCCTTTTTCTCTTTAGGTTTGCTTAATCCTGATAGTTCATCAAGCTTATCAAAGTCTACAGGTTTTTCATTAGCTTCTGGCGTTGCTGTGGCAGTTTGTACTGGAGCACTCTTGGTAAAATCGGATGCATTTGAATTTTCAGCTTGTACTTTTGCAGCTTTGCCTAATGATAATCCACCACGTCCACTCATTTGAACAACTCCTCAGCCAATGCATTTACTTCTTCTGCTGCCTTAGAGGCACCAATATTTAACTCAATAACACCCAGACCCATGCCATAAGCTCTTGAATATGCAATACGGTCGTAATTTACGGAATCGAGAACTTTTGCAAAATCTTCAACTTCTTTAAACGCATTACGCGCATCGTCTAAAGCTGTGATACGTGCATTTGTCGGGACTTGAGTGATATAGATATAGACATGAAGTGGATCGAGGTCCCTTTCATTTACACGGATATTATTTGCTTCTTCAATTAATTCCAAAATTTCCCCAGTTGATTCTACGTCAGCTTGGTTAGGGCGAGTTGGAATAAGAATGGCATCGGAACAAAGCAGCGCTTCACGGAAGCCAGAAGAGTCATAACCACCGCAATCGAGAATTACGTTGGGTGTTTCACTTTCAATTTTTGGAATGACTTTGTCAATTTCAGGTTGACCAAACAAATGATAAGTTTTGATTGAGCCGGTCTTTTCTAAGAAAGTTTGGGCTTGACGATAAATCCCCCATTTAACCGAATTTTTATTGGCGTCAAGGTCGACAAGAGCTACATCTTGTTTTTCATTATTGGCAATCCATGCAGCCAAATTGGTAGCCGTAGTTGTTTTGCCGACGCCACCTTTTGAATTGGCGATCAATAATTTCATTAAATCCTCAACATAAACGTTGGCGAAAATCGTAGTGTAATAGTAAATGCGCTAGATAACAATGTATAAACTTGTATTCATTGATATGTAGAAATCTATATAGAAATCTATATAGATTATTAATTTAAAAATTAGATTGTATTTAACCAAAACAAAATGTTTATTAGTTCTAATTGCTTACATATAAATTCATAGGCTTAAAATGCAGAATCAAATCAGACAATTAGAAGATGGAACTTTTGAAATAGGTACTTGGATTCAGAATGCAAATGGTGAAGTTGTGTTCTTTGATGCTACGAGTGCGAAAACTTTAGAAGAAGCAAACAAGATTGCTGATGAGTTGGATGATCAGGAATTTAAATTAGCAAAGAGTGAAATTGATATGCTTGGCGGCATTCAAGGTGCCAATAAGGTTCTGGAGCTCATGAATGAAAACGAAGCCGTTGCCGTTGAATTTGATAAAAACCACTTTGATATTAATGAATTAAAATTCTATAACCAAAAAGATTTTGAGCAGCGAATGGATGATTACCTAGATAATGGTGAGACTGCAACCTATCTATATGCAGACTTTGAAATCCAAAGCCTGCTGCACAAAACTAGATTTTTGAAATTTTAATTTAACTTTTCAGCAACTTGGCGGAGCAATTCCGGATCCGATGCAAAATATTTTTGCGTGGTCAGGATTGAGCTATGCCCCATCAATTGTTGAATTGAATAAATATCACCGCCCTTTCTTATTAGCCTTGTGGCAAAGGAACGTCGACCGGAATGGCTGGTTGCTTGAATACCAGCCTTCTTATAACAGTTATTAATCATGGTCACCATGCTATTTGGTGAGAATGGACCGCCCTTCTGCGATAAAAATAAAGGTGCGTCGGGATCCTTTGGTCTTTCTTTTGTTATGTATTCTTCTACCAGTGATCTAGCGATTGGATTGACTAGGAATACCTCACGGTAGCGGTTGCCTTTAGTAATATTACCGAGCAATCGAATAATATCCTTCAGCTTGCCCTTCTTCACGTCGTAAACATCGCCGACCTTTAACATTGATAATTCTTTAGCGCGAAGCCCAAGGAAGTGTGAGAAATACAAAACACATTTGTTCCGTAATGCATTTACGCCCGTTTGAGTGGCTAAAGTAATCTCAAGATCATCTTCTGACACATATGGGGCTTTTCCAGTTGTTGTTCTTGCCATAAATCGACCAAATAATTTTTTATTACATTTTTCCAAAAACGGAAAGGATATAAAAACAGTCTACCACATGTCGAAAAATAAAAAATGTAATAAAAGATACATTTTATTATATTTTTTGGGGGTGCAAAAAGGCAGGGCGTCATATCCTGTCGTATACGTACTTTTCTATTAAGAGTGGTATTTCAAAGTTTGATTTAAATTGGTAATCTATACCAATCTTGATTTTGTAACGTTTTCAAGTTTAGGAGGAGCTATGAAAGAAAAATTTAAAAACAGTAATTTAAAGGGTATGAATAGCAAAAAGCCCGAACTTGATCGGGCAGTAAGAATAAAAACAGATTAGTTGACTTTAAGTGTTTCTAGGAAAGCATCAAAAGCTTCTTTCTGTCTAGGGTTAGTGAAAAACTCAAAATTATGGCCATCATTTGCTTCGCGAATTTGTTTAATTAAATTCGATTCTGCATCAGTAATAAGAGGTTGCTCAATCATGGCTTCCATTTCTTCAAGCAGATGAGGCATGTATTCCTCTAGGCAGCGCATGAAGAGGTCTTTAGCATCGATTTTTAAAGCTTCAGCCATAGCGCGCACACGTTCAAGAGGCAATTTGCTTTTACCACGAACAATGAAGCTAACCATGTTTTGATTGATACCCATAATCTCTGCCAATTGCGACTGATTCAGATCCGATGCATTTAGTTGAGCGTCGAGATATTGGGCGACAGTTAGTTTGCGTTTGGTGTTAGTAGCTGCTGATTTCATAGTAACGTTTTCCTTAGAATATTCTTAATAGATATAAAGTCATAATGTCGGAATGTATCCTCGATACAACATTATAGACTTAAAATATTTGCGGTTTAGGTAAAGTATATCAGTAAGTGCTGATTTACCCAAGTTCAAGAAAAGTACAGATTTGTATAGGATTGGATAACATGACATCGGTCACAATTAACGGAAAAATTTAGTAAGTAAGCATTGATTAATATTTTCTTATTTTTGGGTTAAACTAATGGTCAGACTATAGGTGAGTAGATGCTCATTTTAAGTACAGGCAATTTGTTAGCTGATGCAGACAATCATACTATAATGACAACGTATCGACTGATACCAAGAGGAAGTATAAGCCTCATTCAAGCCAATTATTTGTCAAAAAAGTATGATAGTTAGAGTATAGGAGTAAAAAATGTCGAAAAGTGTTGAAGTTATTACGCCTGAAACCGTAGCAGATTTCTTGGCAGAGCAGGGTTCTGAACTGATCTTTAAGGGAAATCAAATTAATGTAATTAAAGGAAAAAATGAGGAATGCGGTGATTTCCTTGTGATTAACAATGCACTTGGCGAAAATTTGTTTATTAAACTTAGCTATATAGTCTTATGAGTCTACCTAAATAATTAAAAATCCCTCACTTGACCCTTCTCTGTGGTTAGTGTCCAAGGTTTGATGCTGGCCACGGTCAAAATAAACCCTCTATTAAAACTCAAAATCTCCCCAATTTCACTCTTTATTTTTCAATAAATATTTTTATAATGCTTTTTAATATTAGTAAGCACTTGTTAATATACTGTCAGGTCTGTATATAGACATCCAATAATGACTTTTTCAGATTGAGATTTTTCAATGAATGAGCGCATACATATTTTAAGACAAGCAATTGTTGTCGTTACCCAAGCACTGACTAACTCTGATATTGCAGTAACACAAGAAGGCATTGAGGCAGGTGTGCATAAGGATCCAAAGACAGGCAAACCTGTGCGAATTAACCTTCCATATCTTCCGGACAATTCACCAGATTCGCTGATTGATGCGGTTCAAGGTTTTCTTGATCAAGAGGTAGCGAAGTATCTTTTTACCGATTTTTCTCTCAAGCTAAAAGGATCTGAAGAGGTAAAGACTTTAACTTCATTGTTAGAAGAAGCGCGTGTAGAACGTTGCATGGCTGAAAAATATCGCGGTTCAAATATCAATATGAAAAATGCGAGCCAATTTTTCATTGATGAATTGATTGACGATAAATACCAAAAACTTGTAAAGGAAAAAGCTTCTGATGAAGAAATTACGCAACATTTAATGTTGCCAATGTTACGTGCGTTAAGTGGTCAGGAAGTCTTTGAACATTACTTAAAAGACAAAATGAAGCATATTAAACCTGTGTGGGACATGCTTACTCCTTTTAAGCCAGAGATTGAAAAATTAAAGTCCACAAAAGACACAATGGATTTGGCTCAGCGTATCTATAAGGTACTGAAAGATGAGCCTGAATTGCCAGAACTCCCTGACAGCGAGCATGATGAAGATAGCGACAGCTTACCAGTGCCAAAATCGCCAGGTAAAAGCGCTGGTGTAGGCAATAGCAAAGATGAGAATGAAGAAGATGATGATGAAGGTGGTTCTCTAGGTGGAGCTGTTGGTGCCGATGAGGGCGAAGATGAAGAAGGCGAAGGCGGTAGTGGTGGAAAAGCTAAACAACGGCCTAATGCAGTTAAGCATTCACTAGAAAGTGACGATAAGAAGAGTGCCCCTCCTCGTAGTGAATTTGTGGCTGCAATTCTGGACTCGTTAAAAGACACCAAAAACAACTACAGTGAGCAACTAAGCAAGAAGATTGCACAACGCACAGCAGCGGACGTTAAAAAATCTAAATACGCAGTATTTACCAATGAAGGTGATGTCATTGAACCGCTTGAAGTTCCTAAACTTCATTACGATGACAAGATGTTTAAACGTCTTGAAGACAAGGTAGCTTCAATGGTTGGTCCTATGCAGAAAGATATGGAGCGGGCAATTCAGGCACGAAGTAAATCTGTATGGGAAAATGGATTAAAACAAGGAAAATTAAACAGTTCATCTTTAGCACGACTGGCTTCAACTGGTGATTGTCGAATTTTTCGTAAGCGCGTTGAATCAAAAACCAAAGACGTTGCTGTGAGCTTGGTCGTCGATATGTCAGGTTCAATGTGCGGTTCTAAAATCCATACTGCCGCTGCTGCGAGTTACGCACTATCAAATGTTCTGGATCGTCTCAAGATTCCTCATGAAGTGATCTGCTTTACTACTCATACAGACTCAGCCACTTACCACAAGCGTTTAAAGCAAATTCGTGAAGCAGAAAAAAAATATGGCGTTAGTTATTCACGCTATGAAAACCTTTATATGCCTGTCATTAAAGGCTACAACGAGCGCATTAATACTGAAACAAAACGTCGATTTGGATGGCTTCCTCACTCAGGTTTAATGGCGAGTAACATTGATGGTGAATGTGTAGAAATTGCTGCACGTCGTCTAATGGGGCGTAAGGAAGCAGGTAAAATCATGATGGTGCTTTCTGATGGCTCACCTGCGGGTGGAGGTAACAGTCGAGATCTGGAATATCACTTAAAAGAAGTGGTGAAGAAAATCGAGAAGAGCAAGGTAGACGTCATTGGTATTGGAATTGAAGATGATTCTGTTCGTAGATTCTATGACAAACATGTGGTGATTCATGACGTTGAGCAATTACCTAGCCTAGTAATCTCGCGTTTACGCAGTATGTTGTTAGCGTAGAATTTGGGTGGAGATTGCATCATTTGGGTATTATAAAATATTAGTAAGCACTTACTTTATTTTTATGATGCAATCTTATAAACTTTCAATATCAGTTAGTGATACTTTTTCATAAATGATCGAATCCGTTTTTGGAGCTTATAAATGTCTAACGATCCTATTATCTGTGAAATCTGTGGTGGAAAAACTCACGTAATTGCTAAGCATTTAAAAGAAAAACATCCTGAAACTACGTATGAAGAGTACAAGAAACAGTATCCAGATAGCCCTTTATTGTCGCCTTTAGCGCAGAAAAAGATGCAAGAACAGGCTGAACTGAAAAGAGCTAAAGAAGCAGAGTTGGCAAAGGCGCAACAAGAAAAAGCAACAGATACTTCAACATCTAAGGAAGAAACAACAGTGTCTACTAATAACCACAATGTAAAGTTAGCGCTTACTAATAACGAGGCAAAACCAAACGATATTGTGGTGTCTAAACCATTTCATGAAATCTTTGATCTGAAAGGTAAAAGCGCGCTTAGTGGTTCAGGTAAACCGATTCCAATCTCATGCATTGAGAACTCTGCCTTCCCGGAAATGATTCCAGAAATTAATGATACGTATGTATGGAACGTGAACGAGCTGAAGGATGTCATGATTGCATTGGAGCTAAACATCAACCCTTACGTGTGGGGACACAAAGGTGCTGGTAAATCAGAAATGTTTGACCAGATCGCAGCTCGAACTGGCCGTCCTCTTGTTCGTATTCAGCACACTTCAAATACAGAAGAATCTCACATTGTAGGTATGTGGACGGTTAAAAATGGTGAAACCATCTTTGAGCTTGGGCCATTAGCTTTAGCGATGAAGCATGGCTGGATGTATTTGGCTGACGAATATGATTTCGCGCAACCAAACGTTTTATCTGTATATCAAGCTGTACTAGAAGGTAAACCTTTATATATCAAAGAAGCAGATGCAGCTAACCGTGTCATCAAACCACATCCAAACTTCCGTTTTGCTGCAACAGGTAACACGAACGGTTCAGGTGATGAAACTGGTCTTTATCAGGGTACTAACTTACAGAACTCAGCGAACTACGACCGTTTTGGCTCAGTGATCTATAAGAGCTACATGAAGAAAGAAGATGAGTCCTTGATTATCCAGAAACGTGTAGGTTTATGCGCAGAGGATGCTGACAAGTTAGTGGATTATGCAAACTTGGTACGCGAGCAATATGCAAACTCTAAGATCAGCGACACCATCTCACCACGTTCATTAATCAACGCAGCAATGATTGGCTTGCGTCGTAACGATTACAAGCACGGTCTCAAATTGGCGTTTACTAACAAGCTCACTCAAGTCGATCAGCAAGTTGCGGAAGACTTGGCTCAACGAGTGTTCGGTTAATTCGGACACTTTTTGGGGGTGGGCTATGGTAAGAAATCAAGATCAGCTTTTCAGAGATCATGACAAGCTTCTTCGTCATTTGGCACACCGGAATATTAGCCGACTTACCTCAGTCGGCTATTGCATTGACGTTGAAGAGCTGTATGCCATTTTCTGTGAAGTTTTCGTGGTATCGATTCAGACTTGGGATGAAAGCAAAGGCAAATTAACGACTTATTTAACTACTGCTTGCCTCAACATGGTATCGAGATTACTGAAAAAATACCATTTGGGCGATAACAGAACGGAATACGAGTCCGACATTTTGCATCGTATGGGTGATGGTGAAGATGACTGTGATTATGACGTTTTTGTTGATCACCAGAGCCAAAATATTTTAGGCCCATATGAGTTGATGCAGACTCTTACAGAAGAAATGCAGCAGCTTTCACCGTTCGCAAAAATTTTACTCAAATTCACCTTAAATCCGCCTGATTTCATTGAAAGAGAGTTGTTGGCACAAGAAGCCAAATATCAGCTTTCCCTCAATACGCCTGAGAAAAATGAATCGCGGGGACCAAGACGTCGCAAATTGAATCTAAGTTTTGTGGCTAATTGCATCATGAAAACAGCCGAAACAAACAAAGAAAAACGATTCATTCGTGACGCTGTGAAAGAAGTTGAAGAAGCCGTTACGCGAGTTGCTGTCTAAATCATTTCAACACTTTAAAAGCGTATATAGCGCAAAAGAGAGCGTTTTAAATGAAATCAAACGAAAACGAAAGAATAGATTTTATTGAAGCAAAGGCTTTTGGTTGTTTTGGTTCAATCTCATGTTTTTCGCGTGATAGCGAATATTGCCAACGATGCCCGGCATTTGAGGCTTGTGAGCAGAAATCATATGAAACGCTTAACGCGATCAAGCAGGTTGTTAATGTAAACGATTTACTCAAACAGCATGAAAAAGCTCGGATGGCGCAAGAAGCTAAACGCAGAGCCTTACGTGAAGAAATGAATGCAGCCAAAAGTCTTTCTTCGGGTGGGATCCAACCAAAGAAACCGACTCTCGTTGAACGAGCAACCAAGGTAGAGAAAGTCTTTTTTGAGCCTACACCGGAACAGCAGGAATTAATCGTGAAGCTGCCTGTAAAAGCTCAATCGTTTGCATTGACCTTAGTTAAGAGCGGTTTAGTGACCGAGATTAAGGATGGATTGGCCAAAAACGAAAATGCCATGAAAGGAAAAACTCCAGTTTGGCTCAGTCTTGCCGTCGAAAAGCTTCTTTTGGGTGGATATACGCGCAGTGAACTAAAAAAAGCGTTTATGGAAGAACTCAACTGGAAAGAAAACACTGCACAAAGCCATGTGTCGTTAGCTTTTGTTCTTTTGACCTGTTTTGGGATTGCGAAAGAAGAGTCTTCCAAATTGTTAATTTCCAAATGATTTTTAATTTAATAGCTGTAAGAGATTAGTTGTATAGGATTCTCTATGTTAAACCACGCAATGTCAGTGCAATCTGACTTTTCGATAGGAAAATCATTATTAACGGTAGACAAAATTGTCGAAGCTGCAAAAGGCTTAGGCTATTCATCGGTCGCAATCGTTGATGACATGTCCTTACATGCATTGGTAGATTTTTCGAACAAAGCCACCAAAGCCAATATCAAACCGGTGTTTGGTTGTCGTTTGCGTGTATATGACGATTCTAAATATCGTAAGCCCCCTGCCTCATCTGGTATTGCTGAAAAACGCAACTTGATGTTCTGCCCAAAAGTCTACATAAAAAGCGAAAAAGGCATTAAAGGCTTATTCAAACTTCTTACAGACGCAAACTCTAAAGAGCAATATTACTACCACAGCCGTACTGATCTGGATGCTCTATGCAAATTGGAAGATGTGGTCGTAACAACTGGTGATATGTACGGTCTGTTTAGTCACCCTGATCACGAAAGAATTTTAAATGTATTAAAAGCGAGATTTGGTGATGATTTATATATTGAATTTAGTCCGATCAATACGCCATTGTTCGACCGCTTAAACTACTTAGGCTATTTGGCGTATGAACGCGAAAAAATTAAAACCGTCGTCACTTATCCTTTTAACTATCTTGAGAATGAAGATGCGGACACTTTGGATGTATTGAGCGCTATCGCAACCAATACCCAACTTGATTTGCACTATCGTCCTATTCAATACGTAAAAGATTTTGGTTTTAAAGAGCCAAAATTCATTTTAGACCATACAAAAGCTGCTATTCAGCGTATGGCTAAATATGAGCGCGTCAATTCAGCGGAAGCTTGGAAAGAAGGTCTAAAGAATATTTCTGAGCTGGTGGACAAATGCCAATATATTTTTGAGAAGCAGCCAGTTTCCCTACCTAAGCTAAGCACTGACGAATTTAAAACACTATGCGCGAAATGCTTGGAAGGCTGGAAGAAACGCTTTTCTAAAGAGATTCTTGGATATAAGCCAACGAAAGCTGAATTAGATACAGTATATAAATCTCGCTTAGGCTATGAGCTTTCAATATTAAAAAAGATGGGCTTTGAGTCCTACTTCCTGCTCGTTGAAGACTTGGTGATGTGGTCTAAAAACAACGGCGTGATTGTAGGCCCTGGGCGAGGTTCTGTTGGAGGTTCATTAGTCGCTTATCTGCTTGGGATCACGGACGTTGATCCTATACGTTTTGGATTGATCTTCGAACGTTTCATCAATCCTGAACGTCTTGACTTGCCTGATGCCGATCTGGACTTCGCTTCAAGCGGTCGCTACAAGGTGATTGATTACCTTGTTGAAAAATATGGTGAAGATTATGTCGCTGGTATCTCGAACTATTCAACACTAGCTTCAGCCTCAGCCCTACGTGATACAGGTCGTATCAGCGGTTTGAACAACATGCAATTAAGTGCGACCAAGCTTGTGCTTAAAGAACATGGAACGTCACTTGACCTGAATACTTCTGCGGACGCTGTGCCTGAGCTAGACAAGTTCCGCAATGAACATCCTGTTATCTGGAAGCATGCAACTAAGCTTGCAGGCACAATGAAATCGTTTGGCCAACATGCGGCAGGTATTGTTGTTGCAGGCGAACCTATCGTTAATCGAGCCGTGCTCGAGACTAGAGGAAAGTCACCAGTCGTCAATTGGGACAAGCGTGTAGTTGAGGATTGGGGATTGATCAAGATGGACTTGCTCGGTCTTGCCACCTTAGATGTATTAAACATTGCTTGCGAATATATCAAGGACCGTCATGGCAAAGAGATTGATTTGCTGTCTATTCCCCTAGACGACCCAAAAACACTTGATGCATTTGCCAAGGGCGAAACGACAGGTGTTTTCCAGTTTGAAAGTAAGGGGATGAAAAACCTTTTAAGGGAAATCGCCAAAAGTGGTTCGATGACCTTTGAGGATATTTCCGCAGCAACCGCTCTTTATCGCCCTGGTCCGATGGATTCAGGACTGCTTGATGACTATGTGGCCGTTAGACAAGGATTGAAAAACGTTGAGTATGATCATCCAAACATGATCGATGCTTTGAAAGACACTTTAGGGGTCATTATCTATCAAGAACAGGTAATGAAAGTGTCGGTCGACTTTGCTGGCTTTACCAATGCAGAAGCAGACAGTTTGCGTAAAGCAATGGGTAAGAAAGACAAAGACAAAATGGCCGAAATGCGTCAAAAGTTCGTAGACGGCGCAGTAGCCAAATCAGGTGTAGAGCCAGATTTCGCAGGTGAAATCTTTGACAAGATCGAAGCGTTTGCCGGATATGGCTTTAACAAGTCTCACTCGGTCGAGTATTCAATCATTTCGGTTTGGTGCGCATATATTCGCGTTCATTACCCTGCTGAATACTTTGCCGCAAGTCTCAGCGTGGTTGATACAGAAGATAAGCTCACTGGACTTGTGAAAGATGCGCGTGAATGCGGCATTGAGATTCTTCCTCCTGATATTAATTATTCAGCCGATCGTTATAAGATTAAATCCAATACTGAAATCTTGGCGCCTTTCAATGCAGTCAAAGGTATTTCAGAAACGATTGCCAAAGCGATTGTGAAATTGAGAGAGAAGAATCGGGCTTGGAAAGTCGTTCGCTACAAGAAGTCGAGAAAGACAGGTGAAACCACACCGATCTATGGTCCTGATGGTTCAGTTCCACCAAAAAAACGTTTTGATAGCTTTGACGAGTTCGAGAAAGCAGCATCTCAACCAAACTCGAAAGTGAATAAAACAATCGTTGAAAATCTCAGAGCAATTGGGGCGTTTGCAAGCATTGAACCTAGTGAGCCTTCAGCGAAAGACCTCTCACGACGAAAGGATCAAATGAGGCTATTACCAGGATTAATTATTGATTCTGTAAAAGCAGATAGATACACAGATACCTCAGAGCCATTCCTGCGAGCTTCGTTGGTCGAGCATATGCGCGATTGCAAGCAATGTAACGGTTGCGACCTTGCTGGACAGGTTCATCCAGATATTCGTTTGGGTAAAAAGATGCGATTTATGGTCGTGGCTGACTGCCCAACTTGGGAAGAGGAAAAGAAAGGAAAACTTCTTGAAGGCGAGACGGCCCAATATGTGAAAGCTGCAATTAAAGATAATGAATTAGCAGTAGCGGACGGTTATTACACAACGCTCGTCAAAGCCAAAAAAGGGACTGTTCTAAATTTTGTGTAAGTACTTAATTTTCATTTATCCTTCAGAGGATAATTACAAAAGGTACTTCACATGGATGAAGCAACAATCAAAAGTATGGCTGCCGAATTGGCTAAAGGTCTAAAAACACCAGAAGACTTAAACCAAATGACAGCAGTCTTTAAAAAATTCATGATTGAAACTGCACTCAATACTGAACTTTCAGACCATCTCGGTTATGAAAAGCATCAGCCCAAGAAAGGCTCAAATAGCCGTAATGGGTTTAGTTCTAAAACCATTACAACTCAAGATGGACAACTGGCTTTAGATATTCCCCGTGATCGAGAAGGTTCATTTGAGCCACAAATTATCAAAAAGCACCAAACACGCATCACCAGTATGGATGACCAAATCCTCTCACTGTATGCAAAAGGAATGACTAATAGGGAAATTGTAGCCTTCTTCAAAGAAATGTACGATGCCGATGTGTCAGCATCTCTCATCAGCAAAGTTACCGATGCTGTGATTGAGCAAGTGACTGAGTGGCAAAATAGAGCCTTAGATAGCCTTTATCCTGTTGTCTATCTTGACTGTATTGTTGTCAAAGTCCGTCAGCACTCCAATGTGATTAACAAGTCCGTATACCTTGCTTTAGGCATCAATATGGATGGGCAAAAAGAATTACTGGGTATGTGGATTGCTCAGACAGAAGGTGCCAAATTCTGGCTGTCAGTCATGACAGAGCTAAAAAATCGAGGAGTACAGGACATTCTTGTTGCCTGTGTAGATGGATTAAAAGGCTTCCCTGACGCGATAGCCTCTGTTTACCCTCATACTGATATTCAACTGTGTATCGTGCATGTTGTACGCAATAGCCTGAGATTTGTAAGCTGGAAAGACTACAAAGCTGTTACGTCGGGTCTGAAAGCGATTTATCAGGCAAGTACAGAGGAAAATGCTTTAAAATCCCTAGACATCTTCTGTGATCAATGGAATCACCAGTATCCCAAAATTGGAGAATCCTGGCGGGCCAATTGGGAAAATATCCGAACGATCTTTAGCTATCCAGCCGAAATACGTCATGCAATTTATACAACAAATGCGATTGAGTCGTTGAATAGCGTAATACGCCATTCAACGAAGAAAAGGAAAATCTTTTCATCTGATGACTCAGTAAAGAAGGTCATTTACTTAGCAACATCAAATGCTGCGAAGAAATGGACGATGCCAATTCAAAATTGGCGTTTAGCAATGAATTGGTTTACGATTCAGTTCGATGATCGATTAAAAGATCATTTATAAAAAATGGAACTTACACAAAATAATTTACAGGCTCCAACATACCCATTATCTTCAGCTGACCATTTAACACGGTAAGTATATTGTTTACTATCCATTTAACACCCCATCATGTTTTAAGTTTATGTATAAAAGTACGATTTTCACTTACTAGTACTTAAATAATCACCCCACCACTGCATCATTTCAGTCCGTTGAGCTAAATAGTCAGCGTGATTATAGCTGGCACGGGTACGGTTCTTATCAATATGTGAAAGTTGTGCCTCAATCCAATTATCTTGGAACAAACCTGAGTCATTCAAAATGGTACTAAAAGTAGAACGTAATCCATGAGAAGATAGTTGATGTTTGCCATACCCCATCTTACGTATGGCCATATTTAGAGTATTAAAATGAATCGGTTGATTGTGTTTGCGAGGGCTAGCAAAAAGGTATTTTTCACCGTATGACCACTGCATGACGTCTTTCAAAATCTCTAAAGCCTGATTTGAAAGTGGAACTAAAAAATCTGGAATCTCATGGCCTAATATAACTTTTCGTCGAAACTGTTTAATATGCAAGGCAGGTATTTTCCAGATTTTTTCATTTAAATCAAAATGATGAGGCTCAGCCAATAACAATTCGGCCCCTCTCACGCCAGTATGTAATTTGAACATCAGTGCTTTTTTAATAATGGGATGGGCATCCAATTTTTGTAATTTATTCTTAAAATCAGATATTTCCTCCGCTTTCAAATACGGATAATTTTTCTTGATTTTGCTGTTAATGGTGATTTTATTTAAACCATGAGCGATGTTGAACTCACAATAACCCATCGCTACAGCGTAGTCATAAATTTGGTTCAAATAACTACAAGCTTTTTTGACAGGTTCTTTTACTTGGCGTCCCTCTATTTTTTTGATTACTGAAACCAGGTCATAGCGCTTGATGTTTTGAAAAGGTAAATCCTGAAGGTCTGGATAAATATCTTGCTGTAAGCATCTTTCTGCTAACTGTAGTACACCACAGCGGGGTAGATCGTTGAAGGCATTCTTCAGTTTGAACTGTAACCACTCCTCCCCGACCTTACCAAAGGTGATAAGATTAGAGGCAGTATCATGTTCAAAACAGAAATTATTGTCTTTAAAGTCATCTCTGACTTGTCGTGCCTTTTTCAGCGATAAATCAGGATAAAGACCTAACTGAATGCGTCGACGTTTTTTAGTTTGTGGATCTGTATAGCGATAGCACCAAGATTTTCTTCCACTCGGCTCAATCTTCAGGCTAAGCCCATCTTCATCGGATAAAAAACAGGTTTTTTCCTTGCAATGAGCTTGGCGAACTTTAATATCAGTAAGACTCATGGAATTTAAATGAAACCTAATAAGGGGTTGATTGGATCAATTATATCAAAATAGAACGCTTTATATATGATGCGTATGATACGCATCATATATTTTTATAAGTATTTGTTAAATAAACTTTATATCTAGATTGGCTATTCCTTAGTGACCAATTAATTAACCATTGATTTCGCAAGTCTTAAATTAGCATTTGAAGTGCAACTCTATGTTATGACTATTCACAGTTCTGTTCCATGATTCATGGTTACTTATTACTTATGTTACTATGTCAGGGGCGATACAAGAATTAAGGTAACCTTATGAAAATAGCGAATACGAAATTACTAGCTGGTGCTTTTATGGCCCTAACTTTAACTATGCTTAGCCCAGCCGTACTTGCAAATGATAACAATGATATACGAAAGACTGTTGTAGTTAAGTTTGCAAAAAAAGCTTACTCTGCAAATTATTACGGAAGGATAGAGGGATACAAGTATGATTCCTACAAATTTTATGCTAAAAAAGGGCAAAAGTTAAAAGTGAAGTTGACTGGAGGAAATGTTGAAGCTTACTTACGGGGTAATCAATTAAAAGACTCCATCAATATTGGAGAATATTCTCCAGAGCTTGATGATAATGGTATTTATATTTTACCTGCTTCAGGTGAGTATGAAATTAGAGTATTACAACCTAGATCACAGGCAAGAAAAGATAAAAAACCTCAATACTGGATGAGTATTAACATTAAATAAAGACTTGCTAGATTCTTTTAAGCTTTTATACGAGGGTTCAAAAACTATTGCCAGTTAAGCGGGGCGTGATTTTTACGCATATGTGTTTATGTTATTAAAATGATATAGATTACTTGTTTAATACCCCAAGGAATAATTTAATGTTGCTGTGCGTTAGTCACTTTTCTTTCAAAAGTTGATTATATCTTTCAACGTAACCGTCGTGATATTCAAGCTCTTTTGATAGGAATTTGCAGTGAAAGAATAGGCGAAACTTGTCTTAAATAATGGTAATTCCTTATCTTTAAAATAGAGAACGCCCGATGAAATTCATTAGGCGTTTACTTTAAATAAGTGTCAGGTTATTTTATAATCATATGTACTTGTCAATCATGATTCTTTTTCTCAATTGCGTTAAAAAAACAATTTTGCTATTTTTGACTTTTCACACCATTTTGTTCAATTTGTACTGCGACTTGCCAGCTAGGTAGTTGGCTTAAACCTGCTACATAACGTTGGATATGGGGATAATTTTCACCTTGTCCCATATGATAAACTAAAGCATGTAGTCCAAAGCCCATCATAAAGTCAGCACCGGTTAAACGGTCTGCCACTAGAAATTCTTTATCTTTTAAATATTCATTTAAATGGCCAAATACCTTATCGAACTCAACTTGAGTATAATTTTCTAGAAATACCAACTTCGTACCTTGCTTGGTTTCTATCGCATTAAACGTTTTTAACAAAAATGGCAGCATGGCAGAGCTTTCTGAGAAATGAATCCACTGTAGATAATCGACATAAGTAGATTCATCCATATCTGGTGCTAAATGCGGCGCAAGTTTCTGAATTAATAACTCAACGATTGCGCCTGACTCTGCAATAACTTTGCCATCCCATTCCAATACTGGAGATTTCCCTAAAGGATGGATGGTTTTTAAAGATTCAGGGGCCAAATGCGTGCTTGAGTCACGATAATAGCGTTTCAGCTCATAGGGCTGCTTGATTTCTTCAAGTAACCACAAAATGCGAAAAGAACGTGATTGATCTAAATGATGTAGTTTAATCATGATAATTCCTATTTTTTTAAATTTTTACAACCACTTTGCCAAAGTTTTCGCCTTTCAACATACCATTGAAAGCATTGATCGTGTTATCTAAACCTTGCACCATATGCTCTTTATATTTGATTTTTCCGTCTTTCAACCATTCAAACATTTGCTGATAGAATTCCGGATACTGACTGCCATAATCATCAAAAATAATAAAGCCTTGCATGCGAATACGCTTTTTTAAAAGGGTGGAAATAAAGCCCGGTAAACGGTCTAGCCCTTGTACTTGCTCGGTAGCGTTATACTGGGAAACCACACCACACACCGGTACACGTGCCGCAGAGTTAAGCAATGGCCATACCGCATCAAACACTTTACCCCCTACATTCTCATAATAAATATCAATACCGTTCGGAACTGCTTGTTGTAATTGTTCTGCAAAATTTTCATCATGATGATTGATACAAGCGTCGAAGCCGAGTTCTTCTACTGCATAACGGCATTTTTCAGGCCCACCTGCGACGCCAACCACGCGACAACCTTTAAGTTTGCCAATCTGTCCAACCGTAGCACCAACAGGTCCCGTTGCAGCTGCAACGACTAAAGTTTCACCGGCTTTAGGCTGACCAATGTCCAACAACCCCATATAAGCAGTAAATCCTGGCATTCCCAAAATACCCAATGCCCAAGATGGATGTTCAGGTTGCATACCTAAGCTTTGACATGCAGTCCCATTAGAAATTGCGTAGCCCTGCCAGCCATTTCCTGAAAAAACCCACTCGCCTTCTTTGAATTTTGGGTTTTTAGAGGCCACTACTTGACTGACTGTTCCACCGACCATCACTTCGCCAATTTCAACCGGTGCTGCATATGAAGGAGCATCGCTCATGCGACCACGCATATAAGGATCGAGTGACAAGTAAATGGTTTTTAACAATATCTCGCCTTGTTTAAGTTCATTGAGCTCAACTTGTTCAATACGAAAATCGCTGTGTTTTGGCTCACCCACTGGCCGTTTAGCTAAAACGATGCGTTGATTAATAACTGTTTTCACACACATAACTCCATGTTTTATTTAGAATTACTTCCCTTCACAATCAAAAATTATGATTAAAATTTCTTTACATCCATTGTAGAGGAGTTATAATAAAAAACAATACGACTGGTCTATTTTTTGTAATAGAGTAAATAATTAATATGAAGCCTAATCCTATTAAAAAGTCTGAAGCGAAGCGCTTACACATTCTTAACACCAGTTCAGACCTGATTTTGCATAAAGGTTTTACTGGTGTAGGATTACAGGAAATTTTACAGAGCTGTGAGATCCCCAAAGGCTCGTTTTATCATTATTTCCAATCCAAGGAAGCTTTCGGATGTGAATTGGTACAGCATTATGTGGATAATTACCAAGTCCGTTTAAATGATGTATGGCGTAGCGATAAATCTCCTTATCAAAAGCTGATTGAGTATTTTAATTTATGGATAGAAGATCCTGAAACACAGTGTGGTTGGGCGGATAGTTGTTTAATTGTGAAACTTGCCGCAGAAGTTGCCGATCTATCTGAAGATATGCGCTCCATTATGTCCGCTGGCGTGGATGATGTAATCGAGCGTATTGCTGGTTTAATTGATTTGGGAAAACAGGATCAGTCTATCCAAGCAGATACTGAGGCCTCGACTTTGGCACAAGTACTTTACCAAATGTGGTTAGGTGCAGCATTACTGAGTAAGTTGCAAAAAGATAAAACACCATTACATCAAGCTCTGAGAGCAACTAAATTTCTATTAAAAAGTGAAGTTTCGTAAAAATTAGATTAAATATCAATTACATAATTAATGACAGCAGCCCAATGATTACTTATTAATGTGTTGCTATTAGATCAATTTACAATCCATGAGTATAGCGCACAATGAATTCTCCTTCTAAAGCCCTCATGACTCGTATTTTAGTCGGATATTTAGGCTTATATCCCACACTATTACTGGTACTCACTTTATTAAAGCCAATTACTCAGCATCAAAGTTTCCCGATGATGGTGTTGATTGAAGTCATAGTATTAGTGCCAGTAACGCAACTGATTTCTTTCCCACTGGCAGGTTGGCTCATTACACAGCTAAAAAATTTTAAGAATTTGTTTTAAGAAGAATTTATGCTGGCAACAGCAATCCTAAGTCCTTATTTTGCCAACCACAAAGGTTGGCAAAATAACTCACTTAGTCAATACTAATCTGCGTAAGCTGGATAATCAATATAGCCTTTTTCTGTCCCACCATACATAGTGCTTGCATCTACTGGATTCAATGGCCAGCCATTGGCGATGCGATCGGGTAAATCTGGATTCGCAATAAATGGGCGTCCAAATGCAATTAAATCGGCCAGTCCTGCCTCTAAAATTCGAGTCCCTCTTTCTGCCGTATATCGACCTGCATAAATAATCCGACCACTGAAAGTGTCTCTGACATCTCTACGAAAATCATGAGGAAGTTCTGGTGCATTATCCCAATCAGCTTCTGCAATCGATAAATAGGCAATCCCAACTTCTTCAAGTATTTTTATGGCTTCAATATAAGTCACATGTGGATCATCTTCAACCAACCCTATGTAAACACGATCTTCCTCTGTACTTTCAAATAGCGGGGCAAAACGCACTCCTAAACGATCTGCACCAACCACCTCAGCAACTGCCTCTACTACTTCACGTAAAAAACGCAAACGATTGTTTAGTGATCCACCATATTCATCTTCACGGTGGTTACTATGTGCAGAGATAAATTGATTCACCAAATAACCATTTGCACAATGAATTTCAACTCCATCAAAACCAGCAGCCAAGGCATTGCGTGCTGCTTGAGCATAGAGTTGCACTAATTCTTTAACTTCTGCATTGCTTAAAGCACGTGGCATTGAAGGATCAGCCAAGGTCCCAGCATTAGGCCCGGTCTCAATAAACACTTTAACATTACTATCAGCCCTAATAGCCGAGGGTGCGACCGGTGATGCATGATTAGGTTGCAAAGATGTATGTGAAACACGCCCAACATGCCAAAGTTGTGCAAAAATAATGCCTCCTTTAGCAT
Source organism: Acinetobacter sp. S-1 (assembly GCF_059579785.1). NCBI lineage: Bacteria > Pseudomonadati > Pseudomonadota > Gammaproteobacteria > Moraxellales > Moraxellaceae > Acinetobacter > Acinetobacter sp. S-1. The sequence goes on along the minus strand of NZ_JCAOGE010000002.1, from coordinate 13,228 downwards.
GCACTGCTTCAGTCACTTTACGCCATCCAGCAATCTGTTCAGGGCTGTAAATACCGGGAGTCCAAGCATAGCCTTGACCACGTGGCTCGATTTGCGTACCTTCGGTGACCATAAATCCTGCCCCGGCACGCTGTTGATAATAGGTTGCCATCAGTTCATTTGGAATATTCCCTGGCTGAGTACTGCGCGACCGCGTTAATGGTGGCAATACAATACGGTTTCGCAAAACATAAGGGCCTAAGCTTAAGTTTTGAAAAAGTATGCTGTCTTTCATTTCATTGTATCCAAGTAATCATGACTTAATTGATCTAAATTAAAAAATACCCTTCCTTCCTGTATATAGAAAAATAAAGGAAAGAAAGCTATTAACTCAGACCCTCCACCATTAAGTGAGGGTTATTTTGCTTATTGCACCCGTTGCTCAGAGTCAGAAGTTATTCACTGCTAAGCACCACAACAGACGCTAGCTACTCTTTATTTCAACAATTGAAGTAATGCTGTAGCAGTTGCAGCAGAAGAGGCTGGATTTTGTCCAGTAACCAGCAAGCCATCTACTTGAACATGTACTTGCCAATCATCTACTTTAGAATAATGACCACCATTTTCTTTAAGCATGTCTTCGACTAAAAATGGTACAATTTCAGTCAAGCCTACAGCAGCCTCCTCAGTATTGCTAAAACCAGTGACTAATTTACCGCTGACTAAAGGCGCTCCATTACTCGCTTTCACATGACGAAGAACACCTGGGGCATGACACACTGCTGCAACAGGTTTGCCAGACTGAATCGCCTGTTCAATCAGAGAAATTGAAATCGGATCTTCTGCTAAATCCCACAATGGACCATGCCCGCCTGGATAAAACACCGCATCATAATCAGCTACAGAAATTTCGCTAAGTTTATGCGTCTGTGCCAATGCTTGCATTGCAGTTGGATCAGCTTCAAAACGATGAGTGGCTTCAGTTTGCGCATCGGCTAAATTACTTTTAGGATCTAGTGGTGGCTGCCCACCTTGAGGCGACGCCAGCGTAACTTCAGCACCAGAGTCAATAAAGGTGTAATACGGTGCAGCAAGTTCTTCTAGCCAGAAACCTGTTTTCTTACCAGTATTGCCAAGTTGATCATGTGAGGTTAAAACGACTAAAATTTTCATGTTATTTCTCCGATAATTTTCATGATTGAGGAGCATTGTTGCATGATCACTTGCTGTGTGGCGTGAGCATGCCAGATAGCTTATTTAGATGCTCGTCGCAAGAATTTGGCGACTGATCTCTAATGAAACATTTTTGTGTTCGCCTAGCCGTGTCAGATTGTGTGATTTAAGTTGCGTAATGATGATCTCAATATCTGTCTCCCCCAGTCCATAATCGCTAAGACGAGTCGGCAATCCAAGTTGCTCAAAGAAGGCTCGAGTACGAGCAATAGCCGTATCAATACGTTGTTCTTCATCACCTTCGACAATCTGCCAGACACGAGCTGCATACTGTAGTAATTTTTCTCGCTTCTCTTGACGACGCACTTGTAGATTGGCCGGCAACACAATGGCCAAGGTACGAGCATGATCAATACCATGTAAAGCCGTGAGCTCATGTCCAATCAAATGGGTTGACCAATCTTGTGGTACACCAGCTCCAATCAGCCCATTCAGTGCCATGCTAGCAGACCACATCAAATTCGCACGCGTGTCATAATCTGCTGAATCTTCCAAGATTTTCGGTCCAATCTCAATCAGAGTTTGCAATAGACCTTCGGCAAAACGATCTTGTACTTGTGCATTCACAGGGTAAGTTAAGTACTGTTCAATGACATGAACAAATGCATCCACCACGCCATTAGCCAACTGGCGCGTCGGCAAGCTAAAGCTTTTATTCGGATCTAGTACGGAAAATTGCGGAAAAACATAGGGACTGCTAAATGACAATTTGGCTTGGGTCGATTTTCTGGTTACTACACCACCGCTATTCATTTCTGAACCAGTTGCCGGAAGGGTGAGTACACTCGCAAAAGGCAAAGCTTGAGTAATTTTAGTACCATGGGTTTCTAAAATCTCCCATGTATCCCCTGTATAATTGACTGCTGCTGCAATAAATTTAGTACCATCAATTACCGATCCACCACCGACAGCCATCAAGAAATCAATCTTTTGTTCTCGAATCAGCTCTACAGCTTTCATGAGGGTTTCATAACTCGGATTCGGCTCAATTCCGCCAAATTCATGAATTTCTCTTGCACCTAATGCTTCACGCACTTCAGCTAAAGTACCATTCTTACGTGCACTTTCACCACCAAATAACATTAACACTTTTGCTTCTGTAGGCACATAGTCATTGATTTCAGCTATTGTATCGCCACCAAAAATAATGCGGGTCGGATTATAAAAGTTAAAATTCAGCATATTTTTATCCTAGGATGATCAGCTAATTGATTTGAAAAGCCACCGTTATTCATCAAATAAACTTTAAAAAATTGGACAATACTGTGGCTTTTGCCTACACCATGTGCTAACTATACATAAAAATAGACCAGTCGTCTATTTTTTTAAAAAAATTATTTCAGCTTGCCAACTTGAGTGATGCTTAAACAAATTCAGGCTTGTTCTATACCACTTTTATTATTGATGTATTTTCACGAGCGATTGTTGGATGGAAGATATCAACACGTATGACTATTGACATGGTCATGAACGCATTGGCTGAAACAGTGAATGGCTCATAGAAAATAGCAATGATTAAATATTTTAAAAGCAGATTGGCAAGGTTTAGCAGATGTACAAATGCAGCGCTAAATTAGATAGATTGGTTCAATATAAGGCATGTGGATTCATTCGTTTATTTACCCTGTTTTGGATATTGACCCATGTAAACGATGAGATTAAGCCAATAAATAAAGTAGCCCAACTTGAATAAAAAGCCTCTGACAAACCTCACAGTGTTGAAGTGCTGCCTTTCATTCAAAATTTCAGGCAGCACACTCATACATTTAAGCGTCGGTTTAAGCTGGTAGTTTACTCGCCAAAACATCTACTTTTTCAATAGACGGTGGCTCTGAAAATAGCTCTTCGGCCTGAGCCATCAAAGCAGCTGCAACCTTGCCAGATAAATGCGCTTGGCGACCCGCCTCATCAGGAAATGCATCAAAAATACCAAATGTTGTAGGTCCAAGACGTAGGCCAAACCACGCAACGGTCGCAGGTTCTTCCATTACAATAGGTAAACCGGCTTTAAGGAAAGCTTCCACTTCTTCTTCTTTACCCGGTTTAGCTTCAAGACGCACATATAAAGCTGTTTTAAGCATGACTAAAACTCCACAATTGATTAGAATTCAAACTGATTCTGACATTGCTAATGTATGCATGTCAGAAAGTTTTGTTGTATAAAAGTTAAAAAAATTTCCCATAGCTGAGCCAAAATTTAGATTTTTATTTCGACATAATGCTATGAATTTATTCAAGTTAATATCATTAACATTTGAATCAAAAATCAAGATATGAGATGATTAAATTCAATCTTAGTTATATAAGGATCAATTGACTCTACCTTAGATTTATAAGCTGACCTCTTCATCTGGAGATTATATTGCTCAAGAAGCATTCAAGAACAACATGTATATCCTCATATCTATGAAAGTTTTTTTGCTAGGAATTTGCTGTGAAACTCTATATGTTTCTCTATAAAGCTCGCAATGAAGTAATAGCTATGGTCATACCCTTCTCTTAGGTTAAGTGTAAGAGGATATTCTTGTTCCAAACAAATATCACTAAGCAGCTTAGGTCTTAACTGTTCTTCAAGAAAATCATCAGCTGTTCCCTGATCGACTAAAATAGGTAAATGAACTTCCGCGTTTTTGATTAATTCAATCGCATCATAGCTTTTCCATAAAGTTTCGTTTTCACCTAGGTAGTGTGTGAAAGCCTTTTTCCCCCAAGGTACTTGGCTAGGTGCAACAATTGGTGCAAAAGCAGAAATACTTTTATACAGCTCAGGGTTTTTTAACCCAATGACTAATGCACCATGACCACCCATGCTATGCCCCATAATGCTTTGGACTTGGTTGGTCGGAAAATTCAGGTCAATCAGATTTCTGAGCTCTTCCACAATATAATCATACATTTTGAAATGCTGTGACCAGGGTGCTTGTGTTGCATTCACATAGAATCCTGCACCTTGGCCTAAATCATAATCTGCATGATCTGGTACATCTTCTCCACGTGGGCTGGTATCTGGTGCAACAATAATGACTTTATGTTCAGCCGCATACTTTTGTGCTCCGGCTTTAGTAATAAAGTTCTGTTCGTTGCAAGTCAGCCCTGATAACCAATATAAAACTGGCAACCGCTCATCTTTGTCATGAGGTGGCAGATATATTGAGAATTTCATTGAACAGTTTAATGCTGTTGACTGATGGCAATACACTTCTTGCGATCCACCAAAAGAAGCATGTTTCTCAATTATTTCCATAATCAATTACCTATGTTGAGCAAGACTTCATGAGAAATCGAGTAAACAAAGAGTCTGTCATTCTCCACAGAGAATAGTGATTAAGATTTAAAATGTAGGCAGGTTTGTTGAACCTATACACGATGCCTACACAGATAGATGGGTTTTACAGATAATGTGCCGTTTTAGAGGATTCCATGCATGTCATTCATGATGCACATGCATGGAAAACTATAAGGTCTGACGGAATTATTCGTAATGAATTACAGTACGAATTGACTTACCTTCATGCATTAGATCAAAGGCTTCATTGATCTGATCCAAGCCCATCGTATGTGTCACAAATGGTTCTAATTGAATTTTACCTTTCATGGCATCTTCAACCATTCCTGGAAGTTGCGTACGACCTTTTACGCCACCAAACGCAGAACCTAGCCATTTACGACCAGTAACCAGTTGGAATGGACGGGTAGAGATTTCTTGACCTGCGCCAGCTACACCAATAATTACAGATTGTCCCCAGCCACGGTGTGCACTTTCAAGGGCTGCACGCATTACATTCACGTTGCCAATACATTCAAATGAATGATCTACACCCCAACCAGTCATTTCGACAATGACTTGCTGGATTGGTTTATCGTAGTCTTTAGGGTTCAAGAAGTCCGTTGCGCCAAACTCTTTTGCCAGCACAAATTTATCTGGATTCATGTCAACCACAATAATACGTCCTGCTTTAGCTTGACGTGCGGCTTGTACGACTGCTAGACCAATACCACCTAAACCAAAGACCGCAACACTATCACCTTCTTGTACTTTAGCCGTGTTGTGTACTGCACCGATACCCGTTGTTACACCACAACCTAGTAAGCAGACATGTTCGTGATTGGCTTCAGGATTGATTTTAGCCAATGATACTTCTGCCACTACCGTGTATTCACTGAACGTTGAGCAGCCCATATAGTGGTAAATCGGTTGACCATTGTAGGAAAAACGAGTGGTGCCATCTGGCATTACGCCTCTACCTTGAGTTTCTCGAACGGAAATACACAAGTTCGATTTTCCAGATTTACAGAATAGGCACTCGCCACATTCAGCGGTGTAAAGTGGAATTACATGATCACCTGGTTTGACGCTAGTCACGCCTTCACCAACCTCAACTACGACACCAGCACCTTCATGCCCGAGAATAGCCGGAAAAACGCCTTCAGGATCATCGCCAGATAAAGTAAATGCGTCTGTATGACACACACCGGTATGGGAAATCTTGATTAATACTTCACCTTTCTTCGGTGGTGCAACATCAACTTCAACAATTTGAAGAGGTTGACCAGGACCAAACGCAACGGCAGCACGTGACTTCATGGAATAATTCCTTATACAGATCTATTTTAAATATGATTTTAGAATCTTGGCGATTTCAGCCAATTCTTCTTTTCGTTGTTGTTCTGTGGTTTCACCTGATACTAAAGTGTCCTTTAAATGAACCTCTAACATCTCATTCATTAGACCATTAATAGCACCACGCACAGAGCATATTTGTTGCAGAATCGCACCACATTCCACATTGTCTTCTAGCGCTTTTTCAATCGCTTGTGTCTGACCTTTGATCTTTCTGACGCGTAGAAGAATCTTTTTTTTGTCTTCGACCTGATTAGGCATCAGACCTCCTTATTTGCTAGCATTGATACTATAGTACCCCATAGTATAAAAAAGAACAATATTTTTTATAAACCTTAAAAATTTAGGTAGTGTTTCAAAAAGTATGCTGAGATTAAATGAAGTCACTATTGGCTCTGCAACTGGATGCTATAATTAACTTTCCGGATCTTTACAATAGCTTATAAAATTAAACTTCTAACATACTCCCCCCACTTTCAACTAACTCTTTACGAAACATGTTTCTCAGGGATTTTAAAAGCAAAAGCTCTTAGGCGACTTCCTCACGGATTTAGGCATGCTTTCTGCTTCACAAAGCGACCTTTACCGCATCTTTCCTCCACAGACAAAGTGGTATGTCCTACCGCTAGAATATTGCGAGAAGCATTAATATCCGTATTCTTGCTAAAGCCACACTCAATACTGAACTAACACATCTAATCCGATACCTTATTTTGCAATTATTTCCCTCAATACCTATAGTGAAAAACTTACCAATACTTTGCTGACAGTCTTTAAATGCAGTGATAAAACTATCCCATTGATTACTTGAAATTCGGGTATAGTGAATACTTAACTGTTTCAACTTTTCCTTTAGTCGTTGGACTATAGCTATATCTCTTTTACCCCAAACATAAGTAACAATTTCTCCTGTTTTTTTCAGCACATATCACTTTTCAACGTAGTGAACGGTACCGGGTTTGTCGGAGAGTCAATATTCTGAGAGACTATCCCGATGACAAAATTAAAATATACCCCTGAAATCAGAGAAAGAGCGGTTCAATTATTGATTGAATCTGAAAAAGATTATCCATCGAATTGGGCTGCGATCACCGCTATTGCTCCCAAGATAGGTTGTAGTCCTGAAACACTACGTGTTTGGTATCAAAAATATTTAGATAAACAAAATCCAGTTAAAGTACAGCAGCTTTCAGACCAAGAACGTATCAAACAACTCGAACGCGAAAATAAAGAACTGCAACGCGCCAATGAGATTCTACGTAAAGCAGCCGCTTTTTTCGCCCACGCGGAGCTCGACCGCCCACACAAATAATGGTGGATTTTATCCATAATAATAAACAGCTGTACGGAGTCGAGGCGATTTGTAGAATTTTACCGATCGCACCTTCAACCTATTACCGGACTTTAGATCTCACAGTAAATCCAGAACATCGAGCGAAACGAGATTTACATGACTTGCATCATGCTGAGGAGATCAAGCGAATTTGGAAAGAAAGTTCAGGTCGATACGGTGTGCGTAAGGTCTGGCAACAACTGAAACGTGAAGGCTATGTGATTGCACGTTGTACAGTTGCTCGATTGATGCAGAAGCTAGGTATACAAGGTGTTTGGCGTGGTAAGAATAAACAAACTACCCGTAGCCGAGATGACCAAAAACGGGCAGATGATTTAGTGAAACGTAATTTTAGTGCTGATCATCCAAACCAACTATGGGTCGGTGACTTTTTACGTATATTCAAACTCATTCAGGCTGGGTCTATACCGCCTTTATTATTGATGTGTTTTCACGAGCAATTGTTGGATGGAAAGTATCTACACGGATGAATACAGATATGGTGCTCGATGCATTGGAGCAAGCATTGCATGATCGAGGCATGCCAAAGAATGTGATTCATCATTCCGACAGAGGTGTGCAATATCTTTCCATTCGCTATACCAATCGTTTAGAAGCAGCAAATTTACGAGCATCAGTCGGTACGACAGGCGATTCATACGATAATGCTTTGGCTGAAACGGTGAATGGCTTATACAAAACATAGGTGATTGAATATCTAAAAGCAGTTTGGCAAGGTTTAGCAGATGTACAACTTGCGACACTAAACTGGGTAGATTGGTTCAATAAAAAGCGTGTACACAGTGCACTGGGTTATGTATCGCCTTTTGAGTTTGAAGCAATGTACTATGATAAGATTAACCCGTTAGGTCAGGTGGCCTAACTTAAATAAAAAAGTCTCCGACAAACCCGGTACGTTTCAATCAGCCTTCTATCCCCTGTCATATTGCTCACGGCTGCAGTGATCGCAGTCCCCCTTAATCAAGCGCCTAGGATTAAACTCGGTATTGGGATATTTAATTGCAGGATTAATTATTGGTCCATTTGGACTGGCATTTTTCTACGATTCTGCGTCTATTCTGCATATCGCTGAGCTTGGTATTGTGATGTATCTGTTTGTGATTGGACTAGAAATGCGTCCATCGTATTTATGGAGTTTAAGAAAAGAAATTTTTGGATTAGGTACATTACAAATTAGTGCCTGTTCATTGGGGCTAACGGCTGTAGGCTTGGTCTATGGCTATTCTTGGCAAGTGAGTTTTGTGTGTGCTGCAGGCTTTGTACTCACCTCGACTGCAATTGTAATGCAACTTTTGGGAGATCGTGGAGACATTGCTCAACCACGCGGACAAAAAATTGTCTCGATTCTGCTGTTTGAAGACTTGTTGATTGTCCCTTTATTGGCAATTGTGGCACTGTTGCAAATAGCTGCTGATGGTAAGCTAAATACTCTTTTAGCTAAAGGATCAGCAGATGAATGCTTTCCATGGTCGTCATTTTCAGGGCGAAATCATTCTTTGGGCCGTCCGTTGGTACTGTAAATATGGCATCAGCTATCGTGAACTTCAGGAAATGCTCGCTGAACGGGGAGTAAATGTCGATTACACCACGATTTATCGTTGGGTTCAGCGTTATGCTCCTGAAATGGAAAAACGTTTACGTTGGTATTGGCGTAATCCTAAAGATCGACATTTATGGCATCTGGATGAAACTTACGTAAAAGTGAATGGCAAATGGGCATATCTATACCGAGCAGTTGACCAACGTGGCCATACTCTTGATTTCTATCTTTCTGCTAGACGAAATACCCATTCAGCTTATTGTTTTCTTGGTAAGATTTTGAATCATGTCAAAAAATGGCAGATTCCACGAGTCATAAACACTGATAAGCCTCATACCTATGGCCGTGCTTTGTCGCGACTAAAACACGAAGGAAAGTGTCCTGAAGATCTGGAGCATCGACAGATTAAATACAAGAATAACGTGATTGAATGTGATCATGGCAAGCTTAAACGGATCATCAAGGCTACGTTGGGATTCAAGTCTATGAAAACGGCTTATGCCACAATTAAAGGTATTGAGGTTATGCGTGCTCTACGCAAAGCACAAGCTTCATTATTTTATAACGGTAATATTCTAGGAGAAGTTTGGCTAGTAAATAAAGTTTTCGGTCTCTAAGCTTTTTTGAAGGGAAAATCATCGACTCAGATCCCTATTTGCAACAGTGCCGAACCGAGCGAGTATCTACGAGCGATCAACTGGCATTAAAATTTTGCCCCTACCTTTTCTCTGATTACAAGCTCTCTTATGGTGTTCTTTTTGGCAATATTCCTGTATGTACCAAGCAAAGATGAACTAGACGAACATAGAGTTGATATGACTATACTTAAAAATATCCGCTACAAATCAAAGAGTGTAATGGAAAAATATTAATCAGAATTATGACTAAAAAGCTGTGTACTTATTTGAACCGAATAACATTAAAGAAAAAACCTATGACTGGTGCCTAATCGACCCTAAAAAATATCAGGTGAGTGGTACTTTACTTATTTTTTATCATTACTAATGAGATCACCGCCTCGCAAAATAACTCGACTTTGAAACAAGGCTTAATCATACTTCAAAGTATCGAGTTAAAATGCTAATATTCATTAAGTTATTTCTAAGTGGAGGCAGAAAAATGAAGATCAAAATAATCTGTCTCATCACAATGATAATTGTATTAGCCTTAGCCGTTAAGATAGAAAATGACAAGGAAAAACAAAGGATTCATGAATCAATTATAAGTGATTAAACCATTTAAGCGCGTTAACTTCATATCTGATCCATTTCTTGACTAATGATAATTGTAAAAAATATGAAATGAAAAAGACCTTAGAGGGCAAACGAGAGCGTTTTAAGGCATTAAAAAACCCACAGAAGTGGGCCAAATCATTATTTCATGCTGAAACAATAGTTTTTACTAACCTCTGAGGGAATGGAACAACTAGTTAGCATATTTATTATAAATGCAATATGAATCAAAATGTTTAAAAGATGTATCTAAAAGGCTTCTTTATCATTTTTTTGTTTAAAAAATATTTGCCGAGCGAAGCAATAGCATAAAAAAAGCCCACTCAAGGAAAGTGAGGTGGGCTTATAAACTAAAGATCTTTGAAAGCCAACAAGAAACCACAGCTAGTTTCTGTTCACTATTTTGTGTACTAATCAAATAATATTCACTGGCAAAATACGCCAAATACTAAAATATTGTTAAATAAATCAAATTTTTAGAGCTGAAATCTACGATATTTATTTACAGAGTATAACGATTAAAGTAATAACTCTTTCTAAAAATAAGGAGGTTTGGAAAAATCTTATAGTTACCTTGATAATATCCACTCTCATTAGCTTCCTTATTTTATGCACTATAAATTTTTTATTTGGACATGGCATATATATTCCGTGGAGTGACCATAGCCATTGGACAGAGATATTAAGTATAGAAATAATACTCATGAGTTTAGTAATAGGGGGAGTTAGTACCTCTATGATTATGTTAGGGACATTTATTTCTAAAAATAATAGATAGCACAGAATTAACAATCTATAAGTTATAGAAATTACTAGATGTTTCTTTAATTCTGTTCTTTTCTATTCATTCGACACATAAGGTCACTAATTACGTAAACCCTATATAAGTTTATTTTTTAAACACTCGGATGTCTTATTTCATACATTAATTTACAGCGATTTCTTGGTGCATAAGGCTCTAATAAAAGTGTTTTTTATTTTTGGCAGCCTTGATACGAGTCTGTTTAATGTTGAACTAGAAAGAGGAAATCCGCATGCGTGCTCTTACCTATCATGGTGCTCGGGATGTACGAGTTGAATCCGTTCCAGATCCAGTGATTCAGGAACCAGATGACGTCATTTTAAGGGTGACAGCGACTGCCATCTGTGGCTCAGATCTGCACCTATACCGGGGTAAAATTCCGGCCACTGAAGATGGCGATATTTTCGGCCATGAATTTATGGGAATTGTAGAAGAAGTCGGCCCTGAAGTCACAGAAGTCAAAAAAGGCGACCGGGTAATTATTCCTTTCGTGATTGCATGTGGTCACTGTTTTTTCTGTGAACATGAACTAATGGCTGCCTGTGAAAATACCAATACCGGCCGTGGTGCAATTCTCAATAAAAAACAGATTCCACCAGGGGCAGCTTTATTTGGCTTTAGCCATCTGTATGGTGGTATACCGGGTGGTCAGGCTGAATATGTACGGATTCCCAAGGGCAATATCGGACCATTTAAAGTGCCAGGTTCCCTGCCTGATGAAAAAGTATTATTCCTGACTGATATTCTGCCAACCGCCTGGCAAGCAGTGAACAATGCCCAAGTTGGTCGAGGTTCCAGTGTGGCGATTTATGGTGCTGGCCCAGTCGGTCTGCTGGCTGCTGCCTGTGCGCGGATGCTCGGTGCCGAGCAGATTTTTATGGTCGATCACCATCCTTATCGTCTGAGTTTCGCACATCAAACCTATGGGGTGATTCCGGTCAATTTTGATGAAGTCGATGCCGCTGAATTTATCATTCAAAATACCACGGGTTATCGTGGAGTCGATGCCGTCATTGATGCGGTCGGTTTTGAAGCCAAAGGCAGCATGCTGGAAACTGTAATGACTAACCTGAAATTAGAAGGTTCGAGTGGTTCAGCGTTAAGACAATGTATTGCAGCGGTCCGCCGCGGCGGTGTGGTGAGTGTACCTGGAGTTTATGCCGGTCCAATTCACGGCTTCCTGTTTGGTGATGCCTTTGACAAAGGTTTAACCTTTAAAATGGGACAAACTCATGTGCATAATTACTTGCCGCAGTTGCTAGAACATATCGAAAATGGAGATCTGTCTCCAGATCTGATTATTACCCATCGCATGAAACTGGAAGATGCTGCGGAAGGTTACCGTATTTTTGATAAAAAAGAAGAAGACTGTCGTAAAGTAATTCTGACGCCATAAATATGATTAAAGGAAAGCGCCATCAGGCGCTTTTTTATTTTTTATCATCATTTTATCAATCCTCTTTTTCTTGTTTTTAAGGGCTTTGTTGCACAAAGATTTGAAATGCAAAGCGCCCCTAATTGAGCCAAATTTAAGGCGTAACTTGGGTAAATGGTCGACCTGATTCCGTAAATCTGTTGAGCACTGCTACACGTGCATGAATCTCATTGACTTGGCTATCAAAACTCCTTGCACTGAGTTTATCTCCTAATAATTTGATGCAATGCATCTTAGTTTCAACCAACTTCGCCAATGATAGCCTGACCATTTTTTCCATAGTATCCTGCCTAAACGTTTAACTGTTCGAAGTAATTCATTTCGTTCTAGCGAGCTACTCTTTGTATCTTTCCATGGTTTCGCATTTTTTCTAGGTGGAATCACCGCATGCGCTTGCCGATCTGCAATTGCAATGACCTGACGGCATTGCTTGGTGTCATAAGCTCCATCGGTATAAACAGAGTCAATCCGCTCATCTTGTGGAATCTGATTAAGTAAATCACCAAGCACCTGTGAATCACTGACATTATTGGTTGTAAGCTGAAATGCTCGTATTTGCAGGGTTTTGGCATCTATACCAATATGTAGTTTACGCCATTGGCGACGATATTCAGGTCCATGTTTCTTGCGCTTCCATTCACCCTCACCTAGAAACTCCATGCCTGTAGAGCCCATGAGTAGATGCAGCCCATCTCTACTTTTTTGGTAGCTGATTACAATATCAATATGCTTTTGTCTTCTACAAAGCGTAGTGTAATCTGGAGCTATCCAATTTAATCCGCAAAGTTTAATCAGACTTTGCACAAAGCCAGTAACCATACGTAAAGACAGACGAAATAAGGATTTAATCATTAAGCAGCATTGGATGGCTGCGTCGGAGTAGGTTTGATTTCGCCCTTGTTTGCCTTTTGATGGCGCATACCATTGCGTAGCAGGATCAAACCAAATGGCAATATTTCCGCGACTCATGAGTGCTCGGTTATATGCGGGCCAATTGGTTGTGCGGTAGATTTTAGGTGCGGGCTTATTCAT